>JBPOHG010000334.1:0-3771 GCA_052035835.1 Bacteroidota bacterium
GATTTTTGTGGATTTTCTTCCGTTTCTTCCCCTCGCAATTGATAGTAGCCCCTTTTTTGATTAAAGTTGAGTATAATCCATGCAAGTTCCTCTTTGTTGATTTTTGCGGTTAAGGCTTTTTTTCTCAAATAATAAATTGTCCAGTCATAGGGGATAAGGAGGTCATTGCCTTTTGAATCTTTCAACATTCCGGGGTGATGGCCGCGGAAATCAGCCAGCATTTCCCTAAATGAATCCTTAAAGATAAATTCATGACTAGTTTTTCCCGATTTTTCATCTACACTTAAACGGTATGCAAGCTTGGGTTCTGTATCTTTTTGAAACTGGCCTGCACGGTAAGAGAAACTGAGTTGTTTTGCATAATGTTCCGGGAGGAATTGCATTACGTTAAGAACCCTATGCAAACGTTGCCTGCGCAGTAAATGCCTTTCTCTGAGCCTTCGGATACTCCTGAACCTTGTTCGCTCTGCAGTTTGAGAAACTGCATTACCCTTACCAAAGTCGCCCAGGATATCCTGCGACATTGGAATAACGCGAGTGCCCATTCCCAGGATTTTACCATTTTTATTTTCAAAATCTTGTTCAATTAAAGCCCACCCTATTGAGTTAGTACCCAAATCAAGGCCTAAAATTTTTTTGTATGGCATATTGAAATTCTTTTTTTTAATTGATTACCTGGTTTTTTTTTCGGGAAAAAATTATCTGGGTACTGTTGTAGCTCACTTCAATTCTTTTGTTGAATGATATTTTTTGGCAGTTTTGTTTTTTTATGAATTTAATTATATTTGCTTATTGAAAGCAATTCACAATAAGGATTATTCCGTTGTGAAAACATTCAAAGCGGCGCAAGTCGCTTTTTTTATGCCCAATAATAAGCAGGATAGCAACCTGGGAAAAATATTTTTTGGGGGATTTTTAATTTGTATTTTTTCCCTTATATTATTTCTGATGGGTTGGGTAATTTGTTTTTGATGTGCAGTAAGATGAACTTGTTAAATAAAAAAACCAGGCAGATACGAATACCATGCCCGGTTAGAGGGG
Source organism: Bacteroidota bacterium (assembly GCA_052035835.1). Lineage (GTDB taxonomy): Bacteria > Bacteroidota > Bacteroidia > Chitinophagales > Chitinophagaceae > Ferruginibacter. Next base: position 1,042 of record JBPOHG010000334.1, read on the forward strand.
ATTGACGTAGCCGCTCCCCATACGAATGTAGGTTTTTCCTTCATTAAATGTTGTCCTGATTCGGGTGTTGTGCTACACTGCAAGCCACGCAGCTTCACAACCCTTAAACCCTTCAACCTTTCAACCCTTCAACTTTCTCCACCCCCTCAATACCCCCTCAACAAATTCATCATATTCAGCATTATACCTTTCATGCCTTCAATCACCGATTGGTCTACATTGTATGCCTTGTTGCGCAGGCTGGTTTCAGAGATGTTTTCTACTTTCTCGGTCCTTACATGCCGGGCAACCAACCGCATCATATCACTGGCGTTCTGATGTTTTAATAGCCCCGATTCTATCAACAGCCTTACGGCGACCGATAAATAGGCTACTGGTAAACTGGTTTTTAGTTTTGTGGTGGTTGCATTTGCCGCCGGATTTGCTATGAGTGGAAGGCTGGTTTCGCAGTTATACAGTTCTTCCGAGAGCCAGTGAAGCAGTTGTTCTTTCAATGCCGGGAAATCGGGGTCAAAAGAGGTTTTTGCCATTACATGTACCTGGCCGATCATTTTAATCTGCAATTGAAAATATGCTGCTTTAGAATGCTCATCTTCAATGGCGGCTGCGGCTGCTGTAAATGATTGCCTGTAGTAATATTGTGATTCGGGGGCATTAAGGTTTAGTTGTACCGGCAGGTAAAATGCAGGGATGGATGCTTCTTCCCGGTATTGCAATCGCCAGGCCAGTTGTTGTTCATAAAATTGCAGGTATCCGAACCTGTTATAGCATAGCTGTGTGCTTCTTAGCAGGGATGAGAAGGGCAGCAGGATGATGTCAAGCAGTGGGGGGCTAATTTCAAATTGCTCTGCATAGCGGTTACACTCCCTTACCATCAGGATAGATTTAAGTTCCCATTCCTGTTTAATTTGCAGCGGCACTTGCACTTGCCGGTCGAATTCTGAAGGAAAATATTGTTGAATATGATCTAGCAATTGATGGAGTGGTTCTGTAACAGATTCTATCAGCAATTGATTGGGCATGTAACGCCCCCGTTGCAGTTCCCCTGGGGCCAGCCTGTTTTTCTGAACGGCATATACCCGGTTGAGCAATGAAATAACTGCCAGTTGGTACTGTCTGATGATTGGTTTCATTTTTGATTGCGGTAGCAGGGAGGGAAGGATCTGTTGTTTTATATCCTGTACCGCCTCCCGGATGGCCTGGATACTGGCACCCGTTTTTTTAGTTGTACTGGCAGCATGGCTTTCCTGCAAGGATGTAAGAAAATTGCCTACTTGGGTTTCGATGGATTGCAAAAGGTTCGACACATTGTAAGGTTTGGATGATAGAATAGCGCTTGTAAAGCTGGCGTTGCTTTACAGGGATGCTGTAACTTTTGAAAGGATCATGTATTTGATCAGAAGTTCACCGACAATCGCAATGAAGGTGTTACCTGTTTGAAGAAATCTTTAAAGTACAATACGGGTTGTATAGCGATCCGGTTATTGCCCCAGTGCACATTGCCAATGCCCAGTTTAAAAGTATGCTTGTCATAAAAGTCCCCCTTACGTTGGGCAAGATAGCCCAGTGAAATGAACGGGCTTAAATGCCCATGGCTGCTACCGTCGCCTTTCAGCCTGGCCCGCCCATAGCTAAGGGTTACAAATCCATTGGGGAAACTCTTTAATTTTCCTGCATTATCTTTTGCAAAAAAGAAATGCGATTCATAACCTACCGTCATTTCCTTCCAGGCAAAATAAGATCTGCGTATAAACGACAAGCCGCCACTGATCGAAGGAACAAAATTGTTTTGATAATTCTGTGCGTCTATAGATAAACGGTAGCTGAGGGTAGTACCTGCATACAATTGTCCGCCCGGCCCTTTGGCAGTAACCGAAGGGTGGCTCTTCAAATAGAAAACTTCGTTGTTTCCCAGTGCCCACCTGCCTGAATGTTCTTTCTCTATGATGGCAATGCTGTCGTTTAACGAGCCGTCGAGGTATCCGCTGATATCGTTTAAGTCATTGAGCAGGAATCCTACCCGGTAAATATGATGTGCCATGGTACGGCCTATGCCTGGTTGTGGTAACTTTTTAGGTAAGATCATCAACAGGTAAATGGTATCCTGTTTCATTTTCATAGCTGCATGATCCTGGCCTTTCACGGCATAATAAGCAGCATCGGGGTCTGTTTTGGATATCCGGATCTTTTTTACCGGCCCGTTTCCAAAAAGGTAGTCAATGCGGCGGCTTTGCAATTCAGCTCCCAGTGAATCACGCAGTGGTTTCATGTCAGAAATAAAAACTGTTAACAGGGAGTCAATATTCCGGAAGTTTTCTATGCCCTTCATATCGGTAAGGTCAACCTTCATGGTATTGCCCCGGTCGAGCGCAACGGTAAACCGGTAACGATACAGGTGGTCGGCAATATGAAAAGTAGGGTCGAGCAGGGTTTCCGATTGGGCAAAGCTGTGGCTGCTGATGCCGGCGAGCAGCATCACGAAGATGATTTTTTTCATGTGAATGTGATTAATTGATATGCTTGATAATGGTATGGTTGGCAGAAGGGGTTTCCGTAACAGCACTCGCTTCCCGGTGAATATTCTTCCGTTGCAGGAACCGCAAGAGCTTGCTTTGTTCTTTGCGGGCAGCCGATTGTTCATCCATCACGGGGTCCATCAGGTCGTTGATATGCACGATCCGTTTAGGGGGCGTTGTTTGTGCAACAGTATTTTTTATCTCCAGGCTATCG
>JBPOHG010000317.1:0-8285 GCA_052035835.1 Bacteroidota bacterium
CCTGCTTTCATTCCGCGCGGAAACGAAGCGCAAACAGGCAAGCCAGGAGGGGGAGATGGTGGGCGGTACTGGGATCGAACCAGTGGCTTCCACCGTGTGAAGGTGGCACTCTACCGCTGAGTTAACCGCCCGCGAAAGAGGCGCGCATTTAACCACAAAGGCCCGTATCTGGATTAAATAATTTCCCGGTTTGATCGGCTACAATTTCCATGGCCCTTTTTTTAAGGTAGCGTTTACGGTCTACAAACGCATCTATCTTATGCTCATCCATGAAACTGTACAACTGCTTATCGGCCCAATAATGCCAGTTCTGGGCATTGGTGATAGCCGTAATTTCACAGATCCCTGCATATTTGTTCCACATATCCCTGCTCACTTCGCCATGCAGCTGGCTCACACCATTCGCAAATTTTGCAAAGCGCAATGCTGCCAGGGAATGATTGAACATATCATCGGTATTGCCTGTTAGCTTTCTAACTTCATCCAGCGGCAACCCACAGAAATAACCCATTTTCTCACAAAGGTGCAGGTCATGTTTTTCATTGCCGGCTTCTTCTGGGGTATGAGTAGTAAATACCAAACGCTTTTTTACTTCTTCTTTGCTACCATATTTTTTATACAGGTAAAAAGCCGAACTGATTGCGTGTGCTTCATTGAGATGATACAATTCGGGATTAAAATTAAGTTGGTCAATCAGTTTTGCTCCACCAACACCCAGCAAAATAAACTGTGCTACTTTGGTAGCCACATTGGCATCATACAACCTATGGCAAATGGTTTGCGATACATAATCGTTCTCAGGCAAATCGGTGCTGAGTAAAAAAAGTGGCGCTGATTTAAATGTCTCGGGGTTGAGGTAATATGCTTTCACCCAAACCGGGTGCCCATGTATTTCAATCTGATATTTGATCCCGGTATCTTCCAGGAAATTGTATACTTTTTCATTCCATTGCACCTGCAGGGTTTGGTCCTGGTTACGTGCCTGGTCGTAATATCCATACTTCCACAAAATGCCGATTCCAATTAAATTTTGCCTTAGTTCATATGCGCTGCGCAAATGAGAACCGCTCAGGTAACCCAATCCTCCGCTGTAAATTTTCAATGGCTGATGTACCGCAAACTCCATTGAAAAATAAGCTACCTTTTTCTGATAGGCATGATCTACAGGATATGGCACCTGAAACTGTGTAAAATTCATTCTTCAATTTTTTGGTTGCCGCAATATACCACCATTTTTAAATTTATCGTGTAGAATATACATATTAAAGCTATTTGTAGACAATTTACCCACAAAACCTCCCATTTTCAAATTTTAGGCAAATAATAAAATTTAATTTAGATTTACCTAAATTTTGAACCGTGACCTGTACCATTGCTGAAGAAAATTACATCAAAGCCATTTACCATTTACAACATTCGCACGAAAAAGTAGGAACGGTTGTGTTAGCAGAAAGTATGCAAACAAAACCTGCCTCTACCACCGATATGCTCAAAAAGCTGGAAACAAAAAAGCTGGTTCATTATGAGAAATACCGGGGCGTTGAACTTACAGAGCAGGGCCACCGCAAAGCCATTGCCATTGTAAGAAAACATCGCTTATGGGAATTTTTCCTGGTGAATAAACTGGGGTTCGATTGGGACGCAGTGCATGTATTAGCGGAAGAATTGGAACATATTTCGAGTGATGAGTTAACCAACAGGCTCGATGAATATTTGGGCAACCCTTCATTTGATCCCCATGGCGACCCCATACCCGACTGTAAAGTAAAAATAAAACCAAGAAGGGAAATTTCGCTGAATACTTTGCCCTTGAAAAAAATATTTGTCGTGAGTTCGGTAAAAAACCAAAGCATGGAGATGCTGGAGTTGCTCAGGCATTTTCATATTGGCATTGGCACAAAACTTAAAGTAAACAAGCGTTTCCCTTTTGATGGATCGGTAGAAATTAAAATTGACAAATCCCCTGCAACCACCATTAGTGCCCTGGTTGCAAAAAATGTTTTTTGCAGTGTATGACACAAGACCCAACACATCACCAATCGCTGAGCGAAGTTCATGAAAGTGTAGATACGACCAGTAAACCTGCTGGCTGGAAAAGAATATTTTCATTCCTGGGGCCGGCTTACCTTGTAAGTGTTGGCTATATGGACCCGGGCAACTGGGCTACCGACCTGGCAGGAGGCAGCAAATATGGGTATACACTGATATGGGTATTGTTGATGAGCAACCTCATGGCCCTCCTGCTACAAAGCCTGAGTGCCCGGCTGGGCATTGTAAGGGGCCGCGACCTCGCACAAGCTAACAGGGAAACATACCCGAAGATTATCAACTTCTGTTTGTGGGTACTCGCCGAAATAGCCATCGCCGCAACCGACCTGGCCGAAGTGCTGGGCATGGCCATCGGTATACAATTGTTAACAGGGTTACCTTTGATCTGGGGCGTTTCCATAACGGTGCTGGATACTTTTCTCTTACTCTACCTGCAAAGGCTGGGCATGCGAAAAATTGAAGCATTTATCATCGCACTGATTGCTGTTATCGGGGTTTGTTTTCTTATTAATATCATCCTCGCATCGCCTTCCTTACATGAAATCATAGCGGGCTTTATACCTTCATTGCCAGATGCGGCTACATTGTATGAAGCAAAGAACATGCAAAGCCCCATACCCAAAGAAACGGCCCTTTACCTTGCCATCGGTATCATAGGGGCCACTGTTATGCCACACAATCTTTATTTGCATTCTGCCCTGGTACAAACCCGCAAAATCAAGCGTACAAACGAGGGCATGAAACAGGCGCTTAAATGGAGTTTTGTAGACAGCGCCATTGCCCTCAACATTGCTTTTCTCATCAATGCGGCCATCCTGATTCTCGCTGCTACTGTCTTTTTCAAAACCGGAAGGACAGATATCGGCGAAATCAAACAAGCCCATGAACTCCTGTCACCGGTCCTGGGGTCGTCCATTGCCTCTACCCTTTTTGCCATTGCACTCATCGCATCCGGACAAAGCTCTACCGTTACCGGTACTTTGGCAGGGCAAATTGTAATGGAAGGTTACCTGCGCCTGCGGATCAATCCATTGATGCGGCGGCTGATCACGCGGTTACTCGCAATCATACCAGCCATCATTGTGATCGCAATTTTCGGGGAGGGCGAAGTAGACAGCCTCTTGATCTTTAGCCAGGTGGTTCTTAGTTTGCAACTAGGCTTTGCCGTTATCCCATTGATCCATTTTGTTAGCGATAAAAAAACCATGGGGTCATTTGCAATAAAAAATACCGTGCAAATCATGGCTTGGGCCGTTGCTGCCATCCTGGTATACCTCAACGTAAAAATGGTGACGGGAGAAGCCATAGATTACTTTGCTGCCTCAGATAATATGCTTTCGAAAAGCATTATTATCCTTGCAGGGTTCCTTTTTATTGCCTTATTGGTTTATGTGGTCTGCTTCCCCATATTCAGTAAAAAACAACCAGATACTTCCATTCACTTACATTCTGAAAGCGGAAGCCTTCAACACATAGAAATCCCCGTGTACCGCAAGATTGCCGTGGCACTCGATTTCAGCGAAAATGACATCAAATTACTAACGGCTGCCATCGGCCAGGCAACACATGACAAAGAATTTATCCTTATCCATATTGTTGAAAGTGCTACAGCAAAACTGCATGGAAAAGATACCGCTGATTATGAAACACAACGCGACAGGGAGCGATTAGATTTTTTTGTATCGCAATTGATTGAAAAAGGTTTCAAAGCAAAAGGCATACTAGGGTTTAAAGAAAGTGCCAAAGAGATTGTACGAATTGTACATGAAGAAAATGCCGATATGCTTGTTATTGGTGCACATGGGCATACCGGTTTGAAAGATTTTATTTATGGCGCTACCATCAATGCGGTAAGGCACGAACTGAAGATACCCGTATTCATTGTCACATTATAAAATTGATTACCTGGCGCTGAACTGCCGCACCATTGAATTGATTTTGTTATTCCAAAGTTCTTGTTTGTCTTTTAACTGTCCATTTTTGGTTTGGCTATCATATTCATTTTGCATCTTATCCATTACGTCTACACATTCCCGGTATATCCTGGGCAACAACGTATTAAAATCCTTCTGGGTAAAGGAGGTCCCCTGTAAGCGGTCGATAAAGATACTAGCGGCTATAAAACTGATATCGAAATGATGTTGTTCATGGGCAAGGATATAGTCGGTGGTTTTCCCTTCCTTCACCCATGATTTATCTTTATTAAAATAGCAGTACACCTTAATATTTAACTGGCTTTTCCCTCCAACTGTTTGTATATCTGCTTTGTACCCAAAACCCGAATAAGTGACGGCGGCAACAATACCCCTTTCCTGTGGCGCCCCCTGGAAATCGGCCCAATTGAGTTTACTGTTATTGCTGTAATAAATTACATCTTTGGCTGGCAAAGCAGTTTCTGTTGTCCACTGAATATTGGTAGTCACCTGTGCAGATGACATATTGAATGCCGCCAGAAAAAACAAAACATAGCATATCCTGATCATAATGTTGTCCTTCAAACATTAAAAAAACGACGAAACAGCCATAAAAACTATAAAGGATATTCTAATTACAAATAAATTAACAAGGGCTACCTTCCCGAAAGTGGGGAATAATTAGACAAGCGCTTCCTGATCCTGCAAACCAGGTCATCGATGTTGATTTTTTCCATGCACTTGAAATGCTCGAGGGGGCAAGTGTTTGTACCATACTTGCTGCAGGGCTGGCAAACAAGGTTGAGCACAACATTCTCATAAGGCGAATGTACCCCCAATTTTGTATTGCTTCCATAATAGGGCTCCACATCCAGTTTAGGGGATGTACCACCCCAGATAGCAATTACTTCTTTGCCCAAAGCGCAAGCGATGTACTGCATACCTGTATCGTGGGAAACCACGAGTTTCGACCTTCGCATTAAATCGGCAGATTCCTGCAGGTTGAATTTACCACAGGAGTTATAAATCTTGATAGGGTCTGCTGCACTGATGGTGTCCCCTTCCTCCTGCTCAGCCTTTCCACCAATCAGGATAATGGGATGTTCTATTTTCTTACAAAGCTCCTGTAGTTTATGAACAGGAAGTTTTTTGGTAAAATAATTTGCACCAATCACTATGCAGATATATCCTGCATGATGTGCTGTTGGAATATCTGTAATGGGAACTTTATTTTCATCTGAAATAAAAAAATCAAGTCCGCCCCCATCATCTTTAACCCCTAAAGCTGCTACGGTATCAAGGCTGCGTTGAGTAATATGCCTTCCGGGCATTACATTGATATTGAGTTTCGTAAGGAGGAACTTTTGTATAGACAGTTTGTTAATGGTATATGTCTTCCGTTGTAAAGCACGCTTCACTTTATTGCTACGGATATTGTTATGTAAATCTATAACATAGTCATACTGCACTTCTTTTAACTGCGGCAACAATTCATCCATATTATCATTGTAATAAAAAAAACGGTCGATATACGGATTGTTTTCAGTAACGGCTTTGAAAGATGCTTTTGTTAAAAAATGAACTTCTGCATCTTTCAGTTGCTTTTTTACACAGCGGAATACCGGGCTGGCGAGTACAATATCGCCAATAGAAGATAATCGTATGATCAGGATCTTTGCCAAGAAATTCTATTCTTCTGTATAATTTAGGTCTTTCCCAAATGTTTCATCGATATGATAGGCCGACAACACAGTTATCAACATGATAATGATAGCTGCTATCCAGCCTGCATTTACATAACTGGTAAAATTTCGCAACAATTGAAACAGCGGCAATATAAATACCGTTAGCATCCCTCTTACCATATTTGGAATGGTAGTAGCGGCTGTGGCCCTGAGGTTGGTTCCAAACTGTTCGGCTCCCATGGTAACAAATATTGCCCAGAAGCCTGTTCCAAACCCTAACCCTGCACAAATCCAATACATTTTTTCTGCTGTACCGTTCCATTGAATGGTGAAAAACAACAGCATGAATAGTGCCGTAATCGCATAGAAAATATAGAGTGCTTTCTTCCTGCTCCTGAGCCATTGGCTGATCAATCCGATGAGTATATCCCCTATGGCTATGGCGGCATAAGCATACATAATGGCTTTGCCCGGGTCTATTTTTTCGGTGATGCCCATTTCGGCGCCAAATTTATCGGAGAAAGATACCATTACACCGATCACAAACCAGGTAGGCATTCCGATAAAAATATTCAGGAAATAACGTTTAAGCCTGCTCGCAGATGAAAAAAGCATCCAAAAATCCCCTCGTTTGTGGCCGGTAGATTTAAGTTCGTGAAACATCCCCGATTCAACCACAGATATCCGCAGAACCAGTAACATCAGCCCCAGCCCGCCTCCGATAAAATAACATACCCGCCAGTTGAAATGCTGCTTAATCACAAATGCAACCACTGCCCCTGTTAATCCGATGCCGGCTACCAATGAAGTGGCAACCCCACGTTTCTCTTTGGGGATCAGTTCCGATACCAGGGTAATACCCGCTCCCAGTTCGCCAGCCAAACCCAACCCTGCAACAAAACGAATGACTTTATATTGCCAAACGGTTTCTACAAAACCATTGGCAATGTTTGCCAGTGAGTATAACAAAATTGAGCCGAACAATACACTGAGCCGCCCACGCTTGTCTCCCATGACGCCCCAAATAATGCCTCCGATCAATAAACCAGCCATCTGCCACATGATGATCCCTTCGCCATCTGTTGTGATTTGTTCGCGTGTTAAGCCGAATGACTCTAAACTGGGTATCCTAATAATGCTAAAGAGCAGTAGGTCGTATATATCTACAAAGTAACCCAAGGCGGCTACCAGTACTGCTGTGTTAAAGATTTTTCCGGAACTGCCGGCCATGGATTTATTTTTTATCTGAGTGCTTGTTTCTCCCTGCTATCAGTTTGATGATCACGGGAGCGGTTGTCACCAGTACGATCCCTATTACGATCACTTCCAGGTGGTCTTTGAGATCGAACCCATAAGATTTTAATATGAGCTGTTGCAGGTAATGCCCGGCAAATAACATGGTGTATACCCACGCAATACATCCAATGATATTGTAGAAAGAAAATTTCTTTTTATCCATTTGAACGATCCCTGCCACGATGGGCGCAAATGTCCTCACGATTGGGAGGAAACGTGCCATCACAATCGCTCCGCCACCGTGTTTATCATAAAAATCTTTTGCCTGGTAGAGGTACTTCTTTTTAAAAAGGAAAGTATCTTTTCTTTCGAAAAGGAATGGGCCACTTTTTCTTCCGAACCAATATCCAACAAAATTACCAATGATACCGGCTACAGAGATGAGCAACCCCAACAACAGTAAATTTACAAATGGGCTATGCGTATCGAAGCCCAGCCCTTTTCTCATCAGATCGTCGCTGTATATACCGGTAACGAATAGGAGCGAATCACCGGGCAGGAAAAAGCCGGCAAATAGCCCTGTTTCAGCAAAAACTACAAATATGATAAACCAGAGCCCCCCGTTTTCGATATACCATTGCGGCTGCAATAATTGGGTCCAGTGAAAATCCAGCAAAATAAAATCAAGCATAGAAAAAAATTAATGGTGTTCCAGCGCTCCTTCCCATTTACTAACGGCAGCGGTTGCCAGCGCATTTCCAAGTACATTCGTCATACTCCTGCCCATATCACAAAAAGTGTCAATGGCCAGTACCAGCCCTATCCCTTCGGGCGGGATTCCAAACATGCCACCGGTTGCCAACACTACCACCAATGAAGCCCTGGGTACCCCGGCGATCCCTTTACTGGTAAGCATAAATACCAGGAGCATGGCTATCTGGGTTCCGATATTGTCGGTGACGGCAGTAATATTATACGCTTGTGCAATGAACATGCTTGCAAAGGTCATGTACATCATACTGCCATCGAGGTTAAATGAATAACCCAATGGCAATGTGAAAGAAACGATTTTGTTGTTGCAACCGAACCGCTCCATTTCTTCTACCAGCTTTGGGAATACAGCCTCGCTGCTGGCAGTATTGAACGCAATTGTCATGGGGCTCGAAAGCCTCTTTAGCAGGACCCACAACCGTTGTTTTAATATTAAGTAACCAACGAAGAGCAATATCAGCCACAATACCACCAGGCCCAGGTAAAAAGACCCGATATAATATGCATAGGTTTTGAGGATACCCAGCCCTTTAACAGCAATGACTGCTGTCATGGCTCCAAAAACACCATAGGGCGCCAGGTTCATTACATAAGTAACCATTTTAAGCACCACATGAGTTAATGAATCAAG
>JBPOHG010000158.1:0-3813 GCA_052035835.1 Bacteroidota bacterium
AGTTAAGTTCCAGAGGGAAAATAAACAGCCTGGTACGGATTTAAAACAGGTGGATTGTGTGAATTAAAACGATCAGATATCTTCCAGCATTTTTACAACGCCTTCTTTTTTTAAGATCAGGTAACCAAAGCGGTCATTGCTGATGCCATCCTTGAGCTGGTAATTGAATTGCAACTGGTCATTGATGACTGCCGTTTCAAAATAATTAAAATGAATATTGGGGTGTACTTTCAACCCTTCGCCAATTTCATATAAATGTGTGGAAAGTATGAATAGTGAGTTTTTGATTTTTAATAATCCTTCAATCACCAGCGTGCTGCATTTCATTGCGTCCTGTACATTCGTCCCTTTGAACAGCTCATCTATAAGTATCAGCCATTTTCTACCATCATTTACTTTTTGTATTGTTGCTTTGATACGTTGTACCTCATTGAAAAAATAGCTTTCTCCTTTGGCGATGTTGTCCATCACATTGATGTTGCTCAGTAGCCCGTCGAACAGGGTGAGTTCCATTTCTTTTGCGGGGACACCCATACCGGCATGCGCCAGGAATACGGCAGTGCCAACGGATTTGATAAAAGTACTTTTACCAGCCATATTTGCACCAGTCAGGAACATAAAATTGGTATCCGGGTTCAGCTTGATATCATACGCTACCGGTTGGTTTAATAAAAGGTGGTATAGTCCGTTTACTTTTAAAAATGGCTGTTGAGAATTAGAGAATTGAGGAAACACCAGGTTGAATTTTTGTACTGCCACAGCCATCCCATACCATGCATCCAATTGAGCGTGTATGCCTAACAGTTGGAGCATATTGTGTTTGAACCTGAAACGCAGGAATTGGCCGAGTTGCAATGCCTCTTGTATGGAAAGGTCGGCCGCCTTTTGATGCAACCTCACCATTTCAAACTCTTTCCGGTTGGTAATGGTTGCTGCATCATCCAGCATTTCTTTTAGTGGTGAAGGGGTGTCGGCAGTTTGCAACAATGAAATGATGTGTTGCATCCCTTTGATAAAATCAAAACAATGGATCACAGAATATTTCACCAGTGAATAATCCGGGCCGTGGAGTATTTTGTAACTATAAGCACTCAAAGCAGATACCTGTGCAGGCAATGGGTCGATACTGGCATCGTAAAACCTTTCTACAACTTTGATCGTGCCATTTGTAATTTGTTTGGGCCATTGGCTGGTATGCCGGCCTATTAACTGTATGGTATTTTGTATTCCCCTGATTTCCTCAATAGTTTGCAAGGGCGACGATAAATTGGCCTGCAATTGTTCTTTTCCATTGCTAGTGAGGGTTTGGTTGATGGTATAAAATACAGAGAACTCTTCTTCATAGTTGAAGATAGAAAGATCGTTGAGCGTGGTTTTGTCTATTTCCATGGAATCAGCTTCGGTTGAACAATAATCGTTGGCCCCTATGAGATTCAATCACCCGGTTATTTTCATAAACAATATTTCCATTTACCATGGTTTGCAGTATGCTGGAAGGGAATTGATGGTGCATCAAAGGGCTCCATCCGCATTTGTAAAGGGTATTATCGGTTGTTACTGTGTACGGGCGCATTAAGTCGGCAACCACCAGGTCGGCAAAATAGCCTTCCCTGATATAGCCTCTTTCCCTGATGCAAAAACAGTCGGCTACCGCATGGCTCATTTTTTCAACAATTTTTTCGAGAGGAATCATTCCTTCTTTAAAATATTGCAACATAAGCAGGAGTGGATGTTGCACCAGTGGCAACCCGGCGTGGGCTTTTTCGTAGGGACCCTGTTTTTCTGTCATTAAGTGCGGGGCATGGTCGGTGGCAATGATATCAAGCCTGTCATCGAGCAATGCTTCCCATAGCGCCTGCTTGTTGTGAGGCGCTTTGATGGCAGGATTGCATTTTATCTGGTAACCCAGTTGTGCATAATCATCGGCAGTGAAATGCAAATGGTGCACACATACTTCAGCTGTGATCCTTTTTTCTTTTAATGGAACCAAATTGCCAAAGAGCTGTAATTCTTTTTCGGTGCTGATATGAAGGATGTGAAGCCGGCTGTTGTATTGTTGGGCAAACTTGATGGCACGCAACGAAGATGCATAACAGGCATTTTCATCCCTGATCAATGGATGGTCGGCGGCAGTCAATTCTTTGCCCGTAGCTTTTAACTTGTCATAATTTTTCCGGATGATGGTTTCATCTTCACAATGTGTTGCGATGAGCAGTTCACTTCCACTGAAAATTTTATCGAGTGTGTTGAAATTATCTACCAGCATATTTCCTGTGCTGCTGCCCATAAAAATCTTAACACCGCAAATACGGTCTTTTAGTTCATTGGTTCGAAGCACTTCATCGCTATTGTCATTGCTTACACCCATGAAAAAAGAATAGTTGGCCAACGAATCCCTTGAGCCAATCTGGTACTTATCTTCAAGCAGTGATTGCGTAAGTGCGTTGGGGATGGTGTTGGGCATTTCCATAAAACTGGTAACGCCACCGGCCACAGCAGCTTTGCTTTCGGTATATATACTGGCCTTGTGTGTAAGGCCAGGCTCCCGGAAATGTACCTGGTCGTCTATCACACCCGGCAACAAAAATTTACCGTCTCCGTCAAATTCCTGTACCCTGCTTTTTTCTGCAATTGAGCTGTCGATTTTTTCTATCCGTTCTCCCACTATAAGAACATCCCTGACTGTGATTTTACCTTCATTTACAACGGATATGTTTTTAAAAAGATATTTTTGCATATCTTGATATATAATGATGTGCTTAAACTGATTAAACTGATGCAAATTATCAAAAGCTTTTTCAAACTCGCCTTTTTTGTTTTACCAATACAATTGTGTGCTCAATCAACCTACCTCAACCAGGGGTCGAAAGAATACCATTTTCTCGACCGGCTCGAAATATTGCAACAAAAGAACGGGGATCTGAATTTCTCCACGATCAAGCCTTTCAGCAGGAAGTTTGCTGTTCAGCAGGCAGAGTTGTTTGATAGTTTGCGCAAAGCAGGGGGTTCTGCAGAACCGGTTTCTTTTTCGGCAGTGGATGAATACAATTTGCGTAGCCTTTATATGAATAATTCGGAATGGGTTACTGGCCGTACCGATGATTTCGCCAGTAAAAAATCATTCCTGAACACGTTTTACAAAAGCAAATCGAATTTGTTTGAGATCAATAACAAAGATTTTTTCTTAGCCATTAACCCGGTGTTGCAGGTTAGCCTGGGTAAAGAAACAGATTATAGCGAGCGGTTGTTTCTGAACAGCAGGGGCGTAACCATTCGTGGCCGCATTGCGGGTAAGATTGGCTTTTCTTCCATGATCACCGATAACCAGGAAAGGGGGCCGCTATTTTTTCAGCAGTACGTTCAATCTGCCAGGGCGGTACCAGGCGTTGGGTTTTATAAAGTCTTCAAGAAGGACCTGAGTGCGCAGGATTATTTTGACGCCCGGGGTTATATTACATTCAATGCGGCAAAGTTTATTGATTTTCAATTGGGCTATGATAAGAATTTCATTGGGAACGGGTATCGCAGTTTATTCCTGAGTGATTGGGGGACCAGCTATCTTTTTGCAAAAATCAATACCCGTATCTGGAAGTTCAATTACCAGAATATTTTTATGGAACTCATGCCACAGTACAAGAAAAATGGCGACTCCCTGCTCCGGCGAAAGTATGCGGCTATGCATCACCTAAGCATGAACGTTACCAAGTGGCTGAACATTGGTTTGTTTGAAGGGGTGATGTTTGGAAGAAAAGACCATTTTGATTTTCAGTACCTGAACCCAATTATTTTCTACAGGCATATTGAAGGGACGGT
>JBPOHG010000140.1:0-54666 GCA_052035835.1 Bacteroidota bacterium
CCCGTTCCTTTGGCGTGTACCACTCTTTCGGGTATGCGTTCCCGGTTGAAGTGTGCCATTTTTTCGTGAAGGATAAAGTCCTCCAGTAACAATTGCCCGCGTGCACCTGCACTCAGCGAGTTCTCATTCTCAGTATATGGCTTACCAGATGCTGTGGTAAGCTTACGGCCCCTGTTTTTTTCCATGGAAATAAGTTTTATATAACTACAAATATGGCGATTAAACTCCATAAACGAAACTGATAATTTCTATCTTTGAATAGAAATTATCTATAGTATGAATTTGCAACAATTGGAGTACATCATAGCAGTTGACCGCTACCGGCATTTTGCCAAAGCAGCGGAAGCCTGTTTTGTAACGCAACCCACCCTGAGTATGATGGTGCAGAAACTGGAAGAAGAACTTGGGGTGAAGATATTCGACCGGGCAAGAAAACCAGTAACCCCCACCAGGGAAGGGGCCGAAATCATTGCCAGGGCCCGCGAATTGTTAACCAAAGCCAGTTCATTAAAAACATTTGCTGCCGAACTCAAAGGGGAAATCAAAGGGGAATTGCACATGGGTATCATTCCTACATTGGCCCCCTATCTCCTGCCTTTGTTTTTAAAAACTTTTACCCAAAAATACCCCCACCTCCGGATTTTCATTCGGGAAATGATAACAACGGATATCACCGATCAGTTGAAAGCAGGTAAACTCGACATTGGGTTGCTGGCAACCCCTTTACATGATCAGCAATTATTGGAATACCCGCTCTTTTACGAAGAATTTTATGCTTATACGCATGATCCTGCCAAACCCGGTAAAAGCAAAATGATCCTTCCCCGAGAGATCGATATCCACCAGTTATGGCTGCTCGAAGAAGGCCATTGTATGCGCAACCAGGTTTTTGACCTTTGTGAACTGAAAAAGAAAGACAACGAAGCCGACAAGCTCCATTATGAAGCCGGCAGCATCGAAACCCTTATCAACCTGGTTGACAACAGCCAGGGCATTACCATTGTCCCCCACCTGGCGACCCTCTTGTTAAAGCCGTCTCAACAAAAGAAAATCAGGGAATTTACCAACCCCAAGCCTGTCAGGGAAATCAGCCTGGTAACAGTAAGGGATTTCCCCCGAAAAACCCTTCTTGATAACCTGTCTGCTGTTATTCGGAAATCTATACCATTATCACTATCCCGAACCGCCCTTAAGCCCAAACAACACAGCATCGTGCCGGTTAACGGAACAACTGTGACATAATACCTGTGTCAACAAAAATTGTTTAATTCAACAAATTCTGCTTAATATTGCATCGGAAAGGGTAGATAAGATTCACTCAGGTCTAATCACTTCAACGCAGAGCCTCTTCCATCAGCCAAATTTTCAACTACAATCTTTACTTTATTTAAGAGCGTCATTTTTTTGAAAAACGCATTTTCTCATATCTTATGTACGATATATCGCAACTGAACGAATTACTCGTTCCAGAACTGCTCGACATAGCAGAACAACTTAATATACCTAACACCAAAAAACTTTCAAGACAGGACCTGATCTCTATCATCCTGGAAAAACAATCCGCCATGACTAAAGACAACAAATCATCTGAAGATGAAAAACCAAGGCGTAAACGCATTCTGAAAAGCGAAGCCGGAGCCTCCAAGGAAGCGCCTCAAAAAGAAGCGCCGGTACGTGCAAAGAAGGCAGATGCCGCAGATAAGAAACCTTTGCCTAAGAAATCCAAGCCAGAAATCATTGAAGAAGAAGAAGAGGAAATTTTACCAATAACAGATGAGGAAACAACCATTCCGGCAGCTATAGCTCAGATGTTGCAGGAAGAAGATGTGCAACAACCTGAAGTTGAAATTGAAGAAGAGCCGGTGCAACAGGGAAGAGACCAGCGCCAGCAGCAACAACAACGCAGGGAACCACCCGCTTTTAATATAGAATTCGACGGTGTGGTGCTGGGAGAAGGCGTCCTCGAAATGATGCCGGATGGATATGGTTTTTTGCGCAGCAGTGATTACAACTACCTCTCTAGCCCGGATGACATTTATGTATCACCTTCTCAAATAAAATTATTCGGATTAAAAACCGGAGATACTGTATACGGATCGGTTCGCCCACCCAAAGAAGGTGAAAAATATTTTGCACTTCTAAAAGTAGAAACGATCAACGGCAAAAGCCCCGAAGAAGTAAGGGACCGCGTACCTTTCGATTATTTAACACCGTTATTCCCCTACGAAAAACTGGATCTCTGCGTAAAATCTGATAATTACAGTACCAGGATCATGGATTTGTTTACACCTATCGGAAAAGGACAGCGTGGCTTAATCGTTGCACAACCCAAAACGGGAAAAACGATGTTGCTGAAAGAACTGGCAAATGCAATTGCAGAAAACCACCCAGAATGTTACCTGATGATTGTCCTGGTAGACGAACGCCCCGAAGAGGTAACCGATATGGAGAGAAGCGTGAAAGCAGAAGTGATTGCTTCCACATTTGATGAACCAGCCGAAAAACATGTAAAAGTTTCTACAATAGCCTTACAAAAAGCAAAAAGACTGGTAGAATGTGGCCACGATGTGGTGATCCTGCTCGATTCCATTACACGTTTAGCCCGGGCACATAATACCGTAGCCCCTTCCAGCGGTAAAGTATTATCGGGTGGTGTGGAAGCCAATGCAATGCAAAAACCAAAACAATTCTTTGGCGCTGCCCGAAAAATTGAGAATGGTGGATCGCTTACCATCATTGCCACCGCACTTGTAGATACAGGAAGTAAAATGGATGAAGTGATCTTTGAGGAATTCAAGGGCACCGGCAATATGGAACTTCAACTCGAACGCAAATTGTCGAACAGGCGCATTTACCCTGCTATTGATATTGTTTCTTCGTCTACACGCCGCGATGACCTCTTACTCGACAAAGATACATTCCAGCGTATGTGGGTGCTTCGTAAACATATTGCAGATATGAATCCGGAAGAAGCCATTAATATGCTACTGAAAAATATGAAAGGAACAAAAGACAATGCCGAGTTCCTCACATCTATGAACGGATAATAATTTTAATATCTCATATTAACCACCGCAGCGACGGTGGTTTTTTTATGCCAATATGCAGTCGGGAACATTTTATACCTTAGCATACAAGAGAATATGGCAGTAAAAAAAATATTAGTCGGGGATTTCATTCACAAATCAAAACATTGCCCGGTACTGGATGTACGCAGCCCGGGTGAATTTTCCCATGCCCATATTCCTGGCGCATATTCCTTACCGTTATTTAGTGATGAAGAAAGAAAAATTGTAGGGACTTTATATAAGCAGCAGGGGAAACAGCGTGCAATAAAAGCCGGGTTGGATTCATTTGGACCAAAAATGAAAGGGATGGTGGAAGCCACAGAGCAATATGTATTGCAACACCATCGCTTAAAACCATCAGAGAAAGATATTATATTAAGTGATTCAGCTTCATACAAAACAGTTTTCATTCATTGCTGGAGAGGTGGCATGAGAAGCGCAGGGGTTGCTTGGTTACTTGATCTTTATGGATTTGATGTATATACACTTGCAGGTGGCTACAAGGCCTACCGGAATTGGGTATTACAACAATTTGAAAACGATTATCCTGCAAGGATACTGGGAGGTTATACCGGCAGCAATAAAACAGCATTGCTACAATCACTACAGCAAAAAGGCCAGCCTGTAATTGACCTGGAGGGCCTGGCACATCATAAAGGATCGGCTTTTGGGGGTATAGGAATGCCCGAACAACCTTCGCAGGAGATGTTTGAAAATAAACTGGCGGAAGCATTGTATCAGTATGCCGAAAAAAATGAAGCCACGCCCCTATGGTTAGAAGATGAAAGCCAGCGAATTGGTGTGTTAAACATTCCCCACCCTTTATGGCATACCATCAGGAAAAAACCGGTTTTTTTCATTGATATCCCATTCGATGAGCGCCTTGCATTTATTATTGAGCAGTATGGTTCATTAGATAAAGAAAAGCTGGTGAGTGCAGTCATCCGCATTCAAAAAAGGCTTGGGCCACTCGAAACAAAAAATGTTCTTGGCTTTTTGCATGAGGAGAACATTCGTGAAGCTTTCAGGATATTGCTTCAGTACTATGATAAAACCTATCATAAAGCCCTAATGGGAAGAGAAAATCCCTCAGTCAAATTAAATAAAATCAACCTTTCGTTCGTTGATACGGAAAGGAACACCCAAAAACTACTGGAATGCTGTACGGCCGAAATTTGATATTGTTTTTCTGCATTTTGATAAGTTCGCCCGACTTACTGGCTCAGCAGGATTTATCAAAAACCGATCTAACAGGCTTGTGGAAAGGAACGATTTACAACGATACCACAAAAATGTATTACAGGTACGAAATTGGCATTAGCAACGAAAAGGGGAAACTGACAGGTTTTTCTCACACCTGGTTTATACAAGACGACAAGCAATACTATGGAGTGAAAAAAATCAAAGTTGCCATTAAAGATGGAAAACTGATTACTCAAGACAACGGACTTATTGCCAATAATTATCCTGTTCCGCCCGATAAAGGCGTTTACCAGTTGAATGTTCTTGAACTTCAAATAGCAGATAGTGTCCTGAAATTAAGCGGGCCATTTACTACTAACCGGACAAAAAAATTTCGTCCACTCACAGGAACGGTTTCCCTACAACGGAAAAACGACTACTGGAACTCTTCACTCGTTCCACATTTAAAAGAACTTGGGGTATCCAATGAACTTTCATTTGTAGAAGATAGTTTTTCATTGGAAAAGTCAATAACAAAGGTGAATACAAAAGAGCAGGAGCCAAAGGAAATCAATCCTGTCGTTAAAGTGAAAGTACCTGCCCAAACGTCGGTTGAAATAAAAACTCCTGCAAAAGAAAAAGCAGATGATCCATCTTACATATCATCAAAGCCACGGGCTGAAACAAATAACCCGGCGAAGACCCTTGAAGAAAAGAGAACTGTTGCAGCAGCAGATATCAACAACCGCATAACCGTTCAACAGGAAATTGTTTTTTTCAAATCTGATAGCCTTCAGCTTTCGCTTTATGACAACGGCGAAGTAGATGGTGATACCGTGAGTGTTCTAATGAATGGGTCGCTGATTATGGCTAAACAAGGGCTTAGTACAAATGCTATCAGGAAAACCATTTATATCCCGGCTTCAACCGACTCCATTCAACTGGTCATGTATGCCGAAAACCTTGGCAGCATTGCCCCCAATACAGGTTTACTGGTAGTTCGCGACGGAAAGGATATCTATGAAGTTCGATTCAGTGGGGATCTCCAGAAAAATGCGGCAGTAATTTTCAGGCGAAAAAAATAAATCAACATCTTACGGTTACTTTTGCTGTTCATTCTGCTATACATGAACAAAGAAGATCAACCGATTCTACTTACACAATTCTCACGCGGAGCCGGCTGTGGCTGTAAAATTGCCCCTCAACTTCTGCAGGAAATGCTTCAAAAAGATGCTACCGGAACCTTTTTTCCTTCTTTATTGGTTGGCAATGAAACCAATGATGATGCCGCAGTGTTAGATATAGGAAACGGCCAGGCCATTATTTCTACCACCGATTTTTTTATGCCGATTGTAGATGATGCATTCGATTTTGGCCGGATCGCAGCTGCCAATGCTATCAGTGACGTATATGCGATGGGAGGCAAACCCCTGATGGCGCTCGCAATTCTTGGCTGGCCGGTAGAAAAACTCCCTGCTTCGCTTGCCAAAAAAGTACTCGATGGGGCCAGGGCAATATGTGAACAAGCGGGCATCCCATTGGCGGGCGGACATAGCATCGACAGTACAGAACCTGTTTTTGGCCTGGCAGTTACAGGCATCACCAGTATAGAGCAGGTAAAGAAAAACAATGCTGCCAAAGCCGGGGATATGCTTTTTTTAACAAAGCCAATTGGAACGGGAATACTCTCAACTGCACAAAAGAAGAAACAACTCAGGGAGGAACATCTTGCCCCACTGATTTCCAATATGACCAGCCTGAATAGTTTTGGTGAAAAAGCGGGTGCCATAGAGGCCATAACAGCTATGACAGATGTAACGGGTTTTGGATTGCTGGGCCACCTGATTGAAATGGCAGAAGGAGCAGGCCTTTCAGCGGAACTATTTTATGAGCGCATACCTGTACTGCCCGGGGCAAAGGAATACCTTACTCAAAGAATTGTTCCCGATGCTACTTATCGCAATTGGAACAGCTATAGTACCAAAGTTGCATTTGAGAAAGGAGTGAATGTGATGGAGGCCTTTAACCTTTTGCCCGATCCACAAACCAATGGTGGGTTATTAATAAGTGTATCGCCCAAAGGCATAACAGCATTTCAAAAGATGTTGGATGAACAGGGATTTAAAGAGTATGTACATCCGATCGGCATACTTACAGATGCACGGGAAAAAACAGTATTGGTAAAAAATCAGGACAATTGATCAATGGCTGCAGCCAGGGAACGGTCTTTATCGGTAACAATATTTCCGGCATCATGGGTGCTCAGCCATATTTCTACTTGGTTATAAACATTTGTCCACAAAGGATGATGATTTGCCTGTTCGGCAAGCAATGCCACCCTGGACATAAACCCAAAAGCTTCTGAAAAATTTTTGAAAGTAAATTTTCGGTAAAGCTGGTTGTTTTTTTCTTCCCACATATACGTACCTGGTAGTATTGTTAAAAAATTAGGTGCTGCTTGTTCTTGATTTTTTCGTGTGTCATTTCATTCACGAGTTGAACAGAAGGGATCAGCCTCAAAGATTGTTGTAAGTCACGCAACTCATCGGCACCAACTTCCTCTCCTTTCGTGAGCCAAAGAAAATCGAGGTGCTTGAATTCGGGCAACAGGTATTCCCCATCGTGATGGTTATTATACAGGTAATGAGACAAACAACAACCCGGGACATGGTATTCATAGATGGCAAAAAAATAATTCCTGTCTTTTTTTCTGAGTTGAATCTCGATACCATTGTTCACCCTGAATTTGTAACCAAGCCTTTGGTTGATATGCCAGGTAAACTGGTAGTCTTTTACTGGGGCAACGATCCCAAACAAATGAGTGCATTCGAAAAATTCTTCCGCAAGTGTCTCATTATCTATTTTCAATTTCATAATAAACGCACAGAAATTTAAAATACAATCGTGAATTCGAGGTTTTCTTTTCCCCTTCTGATCTTCACCCTGGCAGACTCCCCTTTATTGAATTTATTAAGCGCCTGCATATAGGTTTGCACATCTGTAACAGGATGATCGCCTAACTGGTATACTACATCCCCGGTTTTTAATCCGGCTTTCTGAGCCGGCCTGCCATCTGTAACACCATCTACCAATACCCCTTCGCCACTATAAGTATAATCGGGCATGATACCCATACTAACTTTAAAAGAACTTTTTCCGCTGGCTGCCGCTTCCCTTGTTTTGCTGAAGGAAAGCTTTTCCATGCTTGCAGTTTTTGCAACGATGTTTTGGATGTACCGAACGATCTTTAATTGGCCTGCATAGTTTATTTTATCGGCATCATCGGAGGGCTTGTGGTAGTCGCCATGCGTACCGGTGAAGAAAAACAAAACAGGAATGTCTTTTCGGTAAAATGAAGTATGGTCGCTGGGACCACTTCCGGCGCTGTCTATTTTGATTTTGAAATAATCATCATTCGGTTGAATTAGTTTGCCCCATGCCGGAGAAGTGCCATAACCCCCGATGGTGATACCGTGCGTACTGTCATTGAGCCTTCCGATCATATCCATATTGATCATATAATTCACCTGTTTTAGATCTACAGGGCTATGTTCGGTAAAATATTTTGATCCGTATAATCCCAATTCCTCTCCCGAAAACGCTACAAAGAGGTAATTGAATTGGGTGTTGGCTTTCTTTAAAATAGTTGCCAGGGTAATCAAACCGGCTGTACCGCTGGCATTGTCATCTGCACCATTGTGGATCATGGCCGGTCCGCCGGTGTACAGCGAATTGTGATCTTCCCCATAACCCAGGTGATCGTAATGTGCGCCAATAATTACCGTTTGTGCGGCCCCGTTATTATGAAACCCGATTACATTGTGGCCCGTCCTTTTCCTTTCTGTAATAGAATAATTGAATTGAAAAACAGCGGTAGAATAGTCTGGAAATTTCTTCATAACAGATTCTTTCACCACGATCACAGGAATACCCAAACGGGCTGTTTTGTCATTCTTTTCAAACGAAAGCTGAGTGGCAGATAGATTGCCGGCGACGATGAACAGGCATTTTTTATTATTCTTTACGGCTTCTTTTGCTGCATCTGATATTGCAGACTTACAATCGAAATGCGGATTATCTTTTTGATCATTGATCAGCTGCTCGGCCCAGAGCCATTGTATGCCCGACCCACCGTCTGTTGTAAAGTTTTCACAATCGGCCGAATATGCCAGGGGAAAATAATCTTCTCCATACTGAATCGGTTGCCCATTAATCGTTGCCAATGGTTTGTCTACCCCTTTTCCATCCTGTACTTCAAAAGGCTGAATGAAATCAGGATAAGCAGGGAAACTACGGAGGCCGGCCTTTTTAAATTGTTTGCTGATGTATTCATATGCCATCTTTTCGCCAGCAGTACCGGTACGGCGCCCTTCGAGTTTGTCATCGGCAAGAAAGCGAACAGATTTTCGGAGCGATTTAAGTACCGTTTTATCAGACTGTGCACAGGCCGATCCTGTCATTAAAAGAAGAAAAAAGATGTATTTCATATTAATTATGCTTCTGGCAAAGGTAAACAACCTGTTCTTTCTTTAAATCGTAAACCCCCGTGTATTTCAATGTCCTACTTTTGCTACGCACTATTATACTTGTATTGAGAAGGAAACTAAATATTGCATTGGTTGGGAACCCTAACAGCGGAAAAAGCTCCCTGTTCAATGTACTTACCGGTTTAAACCAGCAGGTGGGTAATTTTCCGGGAGTCACCGTAGATAAAAAAACGGGCCATTGCCGTATTTCTGAGGAAATTACAGCCAACCTGATTGATCTCCCAGGCACTTATAGCCTCTACCCTAAAAGGGCAGACGAATGGGTTTCATACAAAGTGCTGCTTAACCAGGATGATACCGAACAACCCGATATGATCCTGCTGGTTGCCGATGCCAGCAACCTCAAGCGGAACCTGCTTTTCTGTTCCCAGATCATCGACCTCAAAGTTCCTGTTGTGGTGGCGTTTACCATGATGGACCTTGCCCGAAAAAAGGGGACACAAATAGATATACCGGGCCTGGAAAGAGAATTGGGGGTACCCATTGTGGCCATCAACCCTCGAAAGAACAAAGGCATTCCGGCGTTGAAAAAAGCCATTGAACTGGCAGCCGAAAATACGTCGCAAATACCTGCAAGGGATTTTATAGACAGTGCGCAACTGGCACCCCTTGCTGTGGAAGAAATAAAATCGCTGTTTCCCAACATCAGCAATTATACGGCTTTACATTATTTAATCAATCATCAGCATTTTCAACTCGAAGGCCAGGAAAAAATAGCCGCCATCGAAAAACAAACGGCGTTTAACCCTACCCGTACGCAGGCCGAGGAGATTATGCAGCGGTACAGCCGTATCAGGCATATCATGCAGCAAACTGTGGTTGAAAGCGACCCCTTGCAAAAATCGTTGTTTACAGAAAAACTCGACAATGTTCTGCTGCATCGCAAATGGGGTTATCTCATTTTACTGACAGTGTTGTTTTTATTGTTCCAAAGTGTTTTTTGGATTGCAGAATATCCGATGGATGCCATTGAATGGGGATTTGGGAAACTGGGTAGCTGGTTATCGGGGGTACTACCGGGAAACTGGTTTGGCGACCTGATGGTGAATGGGGCGCTGGCCGGCTTGAGCGGTATTCTTGTTTTTGTTCCTCAAATCATGATTTTATTTGGCTTGATAACTTTACTGGAAGATTCGGGCTATATGGCAAGGATTAGTTTCTTAACGGATAAACTCATGCGCAAAGTGGGCCTCAATGGTAAAAGCGTGATGCCGATGATCAGCGGTTTTGCCTGTGCGGTTCCAGCGATTATGAGCGCCCGTAACATCGAGAATAAAAAAGAAAGGCTGCTCACCATCATGGTTACACCATTGATGAGCTGCAGTGCTCGTTTACCCGTGTATGTTATCCTTACAGGAATGGTTGTGCCCTCCAAATTATACTTTGGGTTCCTCAGTTTACAGGGGTTGGTGATGATGGGGTTGTACCTGTTGGGTACTGTAATGGCACTGATTGTTGCATGGGTGATGAAATGGTTTATACATTCAACGGAGAGAAGTTATTTCATTCTTGAGTTACCGGTGTACAGAAACCCACGCTGGGCGAATGTATTGTATACAATGGTTGAAAAAGCCAGGATTTTTGTTTTTGATGCCGGTAAAATAATAATGCTGATCAGTTTACTGCTTTGGGCATTGAGTACCTATGGTCCACCTTCCCAGATGAAAGCTGTTGAAGAGCAATTTACCAATCAGATCAAAGCAAATCCAGCGATGGAAGAAGAGTTACTAAGAGCCAAAAAAACAGCTTTGCTAGAGCATTCTTTTGCTGGCCAATTGGGAAAAGCCATTGAACCAGCTATCCGGCCATTGGGTTACGACTGGAAAATTGGAATAGCACTGATCACTTCATTTGCTGCACGTGAAGTATTTGTTGGAACGATGGCAACCTTATATAGTGTGGGAGATGATGCCGATGAAAACAGCTCTACTTTGCGCCAAAAAATGAATGCCGCCGTACGGGCAGATGGCACTAAAGTGTATACGCTAGCCACCGGGCTTTCTCTATTGGTATTTTATGTGTTGGCCATGCAATGTATGAGCACCATCGCCATTGTTAAAAGAGAAACCCGCAGTTGGAAATGGGCACTCATACAACTGGCATACATGACCGGCCTGGCTTATGTGCTGAGTTTCGCCGTGTATCAATTATTGAAGTGATTATTGAAGTTCACCTCTTATACGTACATTCAATCGAACAAGTTATATTCATACGTAGAATTCATGAAGTGGCTGCTTTTTTGCTGCAAAAATCCATCACAAATCAAAATCAACAAAGAGAGAGTTATATCCCTGTATTCATGGGAGGGAAAGGGTTCAAAGAGGGGTACTGTTGATAATGCATTTTATTAATACATTTACCGGGAAAAATATATGCAGCAACAGGATTCATTTATAGTGAAAGACTCCAAATTGGTAAGCATCCTGGCGAGTGTCGTTTTTTGGCTGATGTTTATCACAAGTATCTTCTATAATAATTTTAGTGCAATAAAACCGGGTGTTGGCTTCAATCTTTTTCAGTTAACGATTATTCCGGCGATCCTCTTTCTGGTAAAAGCATTCAGGAATAAAATTGTATTTGAAATCAATGCGAAAGGCATTTATTATTATGGGGAGTTGATAACCAACTGGGAAAACTTTATTTCAGCCAATTATACTCAGGAAGAAAAAACACTCAGTTTTCATGATAATTTTATCCTGTTGATAGAATATTATAAGCCCGGAACCGGAAAGGATTTCATCACAAAAATTGGCTTACCCAATACATTAAACAAAGCGGAAGAAGACATCATTGAAGCAATCAAAAAATACTGCCCCGGTTGTAATAAGTAATACATGCTTACAACCAGGGCAATGATAAATCATTAAAAAAAGAACATGATTATTTGAGAACCTACCATTCTACCGCATACCGTATATTATTTAGTACCTGCGGATAAATTTTTCTGTACAATTCATTGAGTACTTCTTCTTTCCTGGGTGTGATGTAATTATTGTTGATCAATTGCCAATCCCGGGAAGAAAGCGCCCTGCTGTCGCCCGAATAAGTAGCTTTTTCCTGTTGCCAAGCGTATTCTTCCCTAAAATTCCTGTAAGTAATATTCTTCCTGGTGCTAAGGTCTTTAATGTTTAATTCCATATCGGCCCGGGCGGTAAAACTCATACGTGTGATTTGAAGCGTGGCATAAACCGTATTGTACACTGCATTGCCCGAAGTGTCTGTTCCAACCTGTACCCGTGCACTGGCGTTGCGGGAATAATTATAGGTAATAGGATAAGGTACATCCAGGTTCCTGAGCCTGAGGTCGACCACCCAGTCGGGTTTAATATTATCACGGCGTGCTTCCCATTCGGTATAGAACTTTGCGGGGTAACGTGTAGAGCTGCCACTGCTTAATTCACGAACCAGTGTTTGTTGAAAATATTCATTGCTGTAGTTGTATCCATAATTGCCCCAACCACTGTTGAAGAAAAATGAATTATCCTCCACCGGGTTGATGAGTACATTCACGGTTGCAATATCGAGCGCTTCATTCATTTTTTCTTTGGCATCTTTGAATCCACCAACGAATTTGTCGGATTTTTTAAATGCATTGTAAGCTTTCCTGGCATTGTCTCTGCCGGGCTTTGCTAATTGCGTTTGTGCGTAATCGTAATATTCGGAAGCGGCAGTGTCTTTTGCTTCCAGCAGATTGGTGCTGAAGCTTTGTGGCGTTACCAGTTTAAAGGCTGCTGGTGAATTAACAATGGCTTCGTATGCATCCTGCAGGTTTTGGTAAGATCCAATAATCTTATCCCACTTAGAGAGGTCTTTGGATTGCTGGTATGAATTTATTTTCTCCAGGTTGTTTTGCTTGATCTTGCTATACAGAAGGGGGATGGCTTCCAATGCTTTTTCGTCGGAAGCATCTTTATTAATTTTTTTTACTGCATCCTGCAATGCTTTATCGGCATCGCTTCTTTCGAGATAGTTTTTACTGGCTTTACAGGAAGACAATAGTGCAAAAAGCATCAGGAAATATAGTAGCTGTTTCATGGTAAAAGGTTTATAACAATATGACTGCCGTAAAATCCGATCGTTATTAACAAACGGGGCTCTTATATAAAGTTTAACATTGCCCTTTAGCAAATAATTCACTTTAAAGATAGAATTCACGGTTGATAAGCCAATTTTTCTGCCATTCATCCATCTTAATCAACCATTTATCAGCTTTTAAAAAATTAATTTCCACCATATAAATTTTATAACTAACTGATAAATAAAAAGTTAGAAAAAATCCATCGCAAACTACTAGAAAATGTATGGTATTATGTGTTGCATAGTACTAAAATTTGTTCTATGTTTGTGTTGTGAAAGTAAGTTAGCTCTAAAAGCAGTGAAATCCGGAAAAGCTGCGGTAGTTTCCTTTCACAGAAAGTATAGCCATGTTTTAAATTATTACGCCATGAATATTGATAACACAGCAAGCCAGATGCGCAAGGGGGTCCTGGAGTTTTGTATTCTCTCGGTGATTAAGCAGGGGGAAGCATATCCTTCAGATATCATTGATAAGATGAAGGCGGCCAACCTGAATATTTTTGAGGGAACGCTTTATCCCTTGCTCACCCGGCTTAAAAATGCCGAACTGCTTACCTACCGATGGGTGGAAAGCAACAGTGGCCCCCCCCGCAAGTATTTCAGCTTAACAGAAAAGGGTGCTGAATTCTACAAGGAGCTGGAAGCAACCTGGAATGAGCTGGCCAATGCAGTACAGGCACTCACGGCCTCACCGGGATGAGCAATGATCCCGATACAGAAAGTATAGCCATGTTTTTTATCAACACAACCAAGAAACAAACCGTGTTTGCCGTGATTTGACGGCAGCCAAAAAAAACCAATTTTTTCGCCATGAAACAAGTAATAAATATCAATTTCCAGGGACGGGTGGTACCAATTGAGGTTACTGCTTTTGAAATCCTGAAAAGATATACCGAAAGTCTCGGCCGTTATTTTGCCAATGAGGAAGGAAAGGACGAGATCATTAATGATATAGAAAGCCGGATCGGTGAACTCTTCCAGGAAAGACTGAAGGCTGGTACTACCTGCATCACAGATGAAGATGTGAATGCCATCATCAGGAGTATGGGAAGGCCTGAAGATTTTGAAACGGCTGAAACCGCTTCCTCCACAGAGAAGGCTTTTGATAACAATAGCAACAACGAACAGTCCCATGCTTCTTCTACATTCACTTCCCAGGCTGGTCCAAAGCGATTGTACAGGAACGAAAATGATAAAGTGATTGGCGGGGTATGTAGCGGTTTAGCCAATTATTTTGGAATTGACGTAGTAGTTATGCGGATCATATTTGTTGTCCTTGCCGTAACCTTTGGCTTTGGCCTTATTCCATACCTTATATTATGGGTAGCAGTACCCAGTTCTGCTTCAACAGAAATTGGGGCAGTGAGGAAAAAACTTTTTCGCGACGGAGAAGATAAAATTATAGCCGGTGTTTGCAGTGGTATCGGTAATTATTTTGGAGTAAACGCCTGGATCCCCCGTATATTTTTTCTGCTCCCTTTCCTGAGTTTTGTTTCGAGGTGGGACGATAACCATTGGGGCGAATTTTTCCGGGTTGGGTTTAGTCCGGGCGCCTTATTGATTTACATCATTCTTTGGCTGGTCATCCCTGAAGCGGTGACTACCACCGAAAAACTGGAGATGAAGGGGGAGAAAGTAGATATGAATTCGATCAAGAATTCCATCATGGAAGAAATGAAAGGCTTGCAGGACCGTGCAGAAAAATTTGGCAAACAGGCTTCTGCTGTTGCAGGAGAAAAGTCAAAAGCATTTGCTGCCGAAACTACTACACTGGCGAAAAGATCGAGCCGTTCCCTTGGTGATATCATTGCCCTGCTCTTTAAAATCTTTGCTTATTTTATTGCAGGCTGTATCGGCTTTGCTGTGATTGCAGCGCTGTTTGCACTGGGTATTTTCTCCATTGGCATTTTCCCGGTAAAAGGATTTGTATTAAATGATGGCTGGCAGGATGTGTTTGCCTGGGGTACATTGATTTTCTTTATAGCAGTTCCTATCATTGGTGCTCTCACCTGGATCATACGTAAGCTTGCCCGCATCAAAACGAACAGCAAACCAATGCGTTTTTCATTTATCAGTTTATGGATTATAGGATGGGCATGTTTTATTTTCCTGATAGCATCCGTTACCAAACAATTCAGGTCGGCCAATACCATTAAAGAAGAAGAAATCGCCCTGGTAAACCCATTGGTAGATAAACTTGAAATTACATCTAACAACCCCGGGCAGAAAATATACCGTAACCGTTGGTTCAGGCTCGAGCCCTTTGAATCAATTGAAGAGGATACCGCTTTTGTAAGAAACGTATCGGTACATATTATTAAGTCACCAAACGATAGTTTCAGGGTTACCATGCTAAGGCTTTCGAATGGCCCTACTAAAGCAATTGCCAACAGGCTGGCTTCACAAATTAATTTTGATGCCGTGCAAAAAGATTCGGCACTTGTGGTAGACCGCGGCATTGCCATCAATCGTACCGATAAATTCCGTAATCAGCGTGTAATCATTACCGTTTATGTTCCGGTTGGAAAAAAGATCCGGGTAGACAGAAGCGTTGGTTGGGAAAATCATGTACGTTTTGAAGGGCCATTTTACAACAACTGGGACATCGACTTCGAAGACCTGGAACATGGATGGAGCCACAATGAGGATTATATCATGAAGGCGGATGGATTGTATTCACTGGATGGAAAGCCTGCAGACGACTGGGATTACCAACGCAATGAAAGAAGGGTAAGTGTAGATGGGGATGAAATAGACATTCGCGAAAGCAATAGCCGGATCAGTGTAGACAGCGCAGGCGTAAATATTACGAATGGTGATAACAACCAATACCGTTACAGGATCAACACTCCGCCCGCCAACCTGGTAGATTCGATC
The DNA here is from genome assembly GCA_052035835.1 of Bacteroidota bacterium. Taxonomy (GTDB): domain Bacteria; phylum Bacteroidota; class Bacteroidia; order Chitinophagales; family Chitinophagaceae; genus Ferruginibacter. The sequence goes on from JBPOHG010000140.1 coordinate 15,752, forward strand.
CAGCAAAAAATCAAAGAAGAAAAAACAAAAACGGCCGACTCTTTAAGAAAGGTTAAAGAACAAATAGATCAGCAATTGAAACAGATAGAGAAAAAGGCCGCCGATCCTACGGCTGGCGTAACAGGAATTTTACCCGTATACAATCCCATGATTTTAATGAAATAAAGATGTTTCAATAGTTGTGTTGAAGTTGAAGCAAACCCATCCTGCCTTTTTAGGCAGGATTTTTTTCGTATATCCGTGTTGTATGAATGGGTAACTTTAAACCATGAAAGATCGTTTCTCGGAAGCATCTGCTGCGTATGCCCGGTACAGGCCCGATTACCCGGCAGCTTTATTTACATTTATCAACAGCTTTGTAAATGAAAAGGAACTTGCATGGGATTGTGGTACGGGTAATGGGCAAACGGCGGTTGTGTTGAGCAATTATTATAAACAGGTATGTGCAACCGATATCAGTGGATCACAACTTTCTCAGGCGCCTGTGGTTGAAAATATCAACTATTTGCAAGCCAGTGCAAACCAGGTTCCTTTGGCCGAAAATTGTGTAGACCTGGTAACTGTATCGCAGGCACTGCATTGGTTTGATTTTTCTACATTCTACCAGGAAGTAAAAAGAGTAGGAAAACCGGCTGCAATTATTGCCGTGTGGACGTACAGCCTGTTACATATTTCTGAAGAAATAGATTCCCTGATCAGTAATTTTCATTTTAATACCCTGCATGATTACTGGGACCCCGAACGTAAATGGGTGAATGAAGGATACCAAACAATCCCTTTTCCCTTTCAAACAATCGATACGCCCCCGTTTTACATTGAAGTGGATTGGAATAAAGAACAATTAGCAGGCTATATTAAAACCTGGAGTGCAGTTAAAAAATATATTTCCGATAAAAAACAGGACCCTGTGGAAACATTGATGGGGCAAATATTGTCACATTGGAAGGAGGGCACAATCAAAAAAGCGGTTTTTCCTTTACATCTTAAAATGGGGTATATACATTCATAACCGCTTCATTTTTTCATTTACATTTGCCGTCTAAATTCAGCAAATGAAACAAACCCCTTTTACATCAAAACATATAGCATTAGGAGCTAAAATGGCCGAGTTCGCCGGATTCAATATGCCCATTTCCTACACCGGGATCAATGAAGAACATGCGGCAGTTCGAAACAATGCAGGCGTGTTTGATGTTAGCCATATGGGGGAGTTCATTTTGAAGGGACCCCATGCGCTTGATCTCATCCAGCGGCTCACCAGCAATGACGCTTCAAAACTAACGGCCGGAAAAGCACAATACAGTTGCCTGCCAAACAAAGAAGGCGGTATAGTAGATGATTTGTTGGTATACTGCATCGAAGAAAACAACGTGTACATGCTGGTAGTGAATGCCGGTAATATCAGTAAAGACTGGAACTGGATCAGCAGCCACAATAACCAGCAGGTAGAAATGCACGATATCTCCGATAAAACCGGCCTGCTCGCTATTCAGGGCCCGAATGCAACAAAAATCCTGCAGTCACTAACAGAAATGGATATACTTAATTTAAAGTATTACACATTTGTTAAGGGCAGGTTTGCCGGAGTTGATAATGTACTTGTAAGTGCAACGGGGTATACTGGTGCAGGTGGGGTGGAAATTTATTTTGAAGACAACGACAACAATGCTGACCTCATTTGGGATGCAATATTTAAAGCGGGGGCAGCTCAGGGAATTAAACCTATAGGGTTGGGCGCCAGGGATACGCTGCGTTTGGAAATGGGCTTCTGCCTCTACGGAAACGATATCGACGATACCACTTCACCCATGGAAGCAGGGTTGGGCTGGATTACAAAATTCACAAAAGACTTTACTTCCAGGGAAATTTTTGAAAAGCAGAAAGCAGAAGGCGTAAGCAAAAAACTGATTGGCTTTGAAATGATTGATAAGGGAATTGCACGGCATGATTATGAAATTCTAGATGCTTCGGGCAATTCGATCGGGCGGGTAACATCGGGGACACAGTCGCCCAGCCTTGGCAAAGCTATCGGTATGGGATACGTGAAGTCGGAATTTGCCGCCCCGGGAACTGCCTTATTTGTAAAAGTTCGCAACAATAGCCTCAAAGCAACTGTTGTAAAAATCCCTTTTGCTTAACGAATAATAAACCTATTTTTTACCCGATGAGTTCAAAGCCAGCCCTGTATACGTCCCTTTCACCGGCCTTGTTACACCTATATGATATCAGCTCAAGCGTGGTGGTGATTATTGATGTTCTCAGGGCAACTTCTACCATAGCCACAGCCCTGCACAATGGCGCTAAATGGATCATTCCGGTGGATAGCGTGGCAGAATGCATACGTATCGGGAAACAAATTGATGCCATTACAGCAGGGGAAAGAGACGGTAAAGTGGCAGAAGGCCTTCAGTATGGGAACTCCCCTTTTGAATACCCGGCTTCCTTTATTCATGGTAAAACACTGGTGCTTACCACTACCAACGGCACCAAATTGTTACACATGGCGCTGGATAATGGTGCGGATGAAATCATTACCGGTTCTTTTGCCAACCTGGATGCTGTTTGTAACCACCTTATTCAAAGAAACAAACCTGTTCTCCTGGCCTGTGCTGCTTGGAAAGACAAGGTAAATATTGAGGATACCTTATTTGCCGGCGCTGTAGTTGAAAAAATCAAACAACATTTTACGATCAATTGCGATGCATCCCAACTGGCGGCTTCCATGTACCAGGAGGCCAGCGTAGATATGTTTGAGTTTATGAAACAGAAAGACGCATCGCACTATAAACGGCTGTCTTCATTCGGATTGGAAAAAGACATACGCCATTGCCTCACTGCAAATACAGCTTCGGTATTGCCCTTGTATGAAGATGGAAAACTGGTGAAAGCATAATGTTTATAATACATTAATTTCTCCACAAACTTTCCTAACAACGCTGCCAACTCATTTATTTTCCTTTACTTTTGCAAATTGCCCTTTTCTGAACGGGCCGGCAACTCACTTTTATGTATAGCTGCCGTATTGCATTGATCATTTAAAAGTAACCCTGGTTTGGCACTACCACATATAATCAAGCACATTTACAATAATGGCACAGATGAAGTAATCCGCAGGGGCAAAAAAATCCATGCATCGGGTTTTGTTGAAATGGTAGAGCATGATGAACTTACTGGCGGAATTGTATTTCGTGTAAAAGACGACAGCTATAATACTTTTTATAAAGTGTACATACAGAAGTATGCCGACCCCAAACTGATGTCACTCCGCTGTAGTTGCCCATATAATCTTGGCGACATCTGCCGGCATGAATCGGCAGCGCTTTTCCGGCTACAGGACATGGCGGATAAAAATATGCTTGGCCACAGTGTAATCAGCTATAACCAGCAGCATACGGTTGCCAAAATGAAACATATAGATCTTAAGATGATCAAAATGTTATCATCCCCATCAATTTATGAAACAGCCGAAAGAATTTTAAGAAGCACAAAAGCCAATATCCTGAAAGCAGAAGATGAACGGGTAGAGGCAGAGCTTATATATAACGGAGATACTTACCCGCTGGTAATCCAGAAAAATGAAGAGCGGAATTTTGATACTTCCTGCGGTTGCCAGGAAACCATGCATCCCCTCTGCGAACACAAAACATTGCTGTTTCTGCAGTTGCTGAATGCTTATGGCCCCAATTATTTCGACAGCATTAGAAACTGGGATAAAGAAAAGAACAAACTATTGCAGATGTACGGCTATAGTTTGCAAGACGACCTCTCAGGAAAATTTGAGTTTACATATAAAGATGGCAAACCATTCCTGAAAGTATTAGACACGAGCATAAAACGAGTAATGCAAAGCAGTGTACCAACGCCCCCCAAACCTGTAATGCCGGCACCGGCACGTGTAACAGAGGAAGTGGTTGAAGAAGTAATTACTACAGAAAAAGCCGCTAAAAAGCTGGGCATCGTTATCAATTTCAATGCAAAAGTATACCCTGGCTTTACTGTAGACGCAGTGCAGGGCGATGCCAATGATGAATTAACGAAGTATGTTGGGAAGGTGGAAGCACTTGATCTGAGTAAATTTGTGAATACCGATTTATTCAGCGAGGAAGACAAGCAATTGTTTCAACTCGTGAGAAAAATGCAGGATGCCGAGATCAATAAATACCTTAACCGCAATTCTCCATTCAGCGGAATTTGGGAAAATATTATTCATACCGATGGAGAAGACCTGCCAGAAGAAACAAAATCACTGATTGCCGAATACCTGCAGCCCAAACTGAAAAAACTTCTGGAAGATAAAACGATACAGCCGTTCCTATTTAAACTTCCGTTTGGAAAGTCTTTCAAAACAGCCAGCCTCACAGAAATTGAATTGGGACCTCATTTTATCACGCCTGGCTTTAGGGTATATGCAGTCAACGGCCATTTCGAACTCGCTTGTACAGTCAAGATCGACAACCAGCTCATTCCGTTGAGTGAAAATGAATGTGAAAGCAGCCTTGTTTTTTTGTACAACGATGTGCTGTATACCTGGGAAAAAACAGAAGATGCACTTCAGGCCGAAAAATTCGTGCAGAAAGGGAATATCAAGTTAACAAAGACCGACTGGCCACAAAAAATGCAGCAGGTGATCCTTCCCCTCACCCGCGATTACCAGGTAGAGTTTGACAAATCCCTTATTAAAGAAGTTAAAAGTGGCCAGCCCGATGTAAAGCTCCAGTTACAGGAAAAGGGAGATTATCTTGTTTTTCAGCCGGTATTCAGTTACCAGGGTTACGATACCCGTCCAACAGATAAACAAACCATAACCATCCCCGAAGGAGATAAGATTCTGATCATACAGCGTAACAAGGAAGCGGAAGAAACATTCATCCACAAACTTGAGAACCTGCATTCGGCATTCATCCGGCAACAGGATTTCAACAGCCTTGTTTTGAAAGGAAGCGATGTATTAAGGAACAATTGGTTTTTCCTTTTTATTGATGCGATGAAGGAAATGAAAGTACCCGTGTATGGTTTTGAAGCATTGAAAAACTTCAGGTTTAACACGGCCAGGCCCAATACACATATCCATGTTAGCAGCGGGCTCGACTGGTTTGATGCAAAAGTAGAAATTGAATTCGGCGAACAGCGTGTAGGCATTTCCGATATTAAGAAGGCATTGGCCGGCAAACAATCTTTTGTTCAGCTCGGCGACGGTACATTGGGAATCCTTCCCGATGAATGGCTAAAGCGTTATGCCCTTTTATTTAAAGTGGGAGAAGGCAAAACAGATAAGCTGCGGCTTTCCCGTTATCATATGAGCGTAATTGATGAGCTGTATGAAAACAGGGACGAAACAGAAATGAGCTTTGCATTGGATGAAAAATTTGAACGCCTCCGGGAGTTTAAAAATATCCCGGAAATTGAGGCTCCGGATGGATTAAAGTCTGTTCTGCGGCCTTACCAGGTAGCAGGGTACCAATGGCTGAGCTATTTAAATGATGTGGGTTGGGGCGGTATCCTTGCCGACGACATGGGTTTGGGTAAAACAGTTCAGGCCCTTACCATGCTTGAACATTTTCAGCAAAGCACCGGGTCGTTAAAGGCCATTGTTATTTGCCCTACTACACTGATTTATAACTGGCAGAACGAAGTAAAAAAATTCACACCAGCGCTCAGTTTTCATATTCACCATGGTAACACCAGGAGCCGGAGTATAGAAGAACTGGAGAAACACAATATTCTCATTACCACTTATGGCACATTAAGAAGCGATATACATATTCTCCTGAAAATTTTGTTTGATTATGTGATCCTCGATGAAAGCCAGGCAATTAAAAACCCTTCATCAAAAGTAACAAAGGCGGCATCTTTACTCACAGCCAAAAATCGTTTGTGCATGAGCGGTACACCTTTGCAAAACAATACTTTTGACGTGTTTGCCCAAATGAACTTCCTGAATCCGGGTTTGTTGGGAACGGTTGAGTTTTTCAGGAATGAATTTGCCACTCCAATTGATAAATTCGGGGAGCAGGAGCAAAAAGACCATCTGCGCAAATTGCTGTATCCCTTTATCCTGCGGCGTACAAAAGAACAGGTGGCCAAAGACTTGCCCGAAAAAACGGAGACCATCCTTTTCTGTGAAATGGAAAAGGAACAACGGCGCATATACGATGCGTATAGAAACAGCTACCGCGACAAAATACTCGGCACCATTGATGAACAGGGCATCGACAAATCGCAGCTCACCATTCTACAAGGGCTGATGAAGTTGCGGCAGATTTGTGATAGCCCTGCTATTCTTAATGAAGAAGAAAAATACCCCAACCACTCAATCAAACTCGATGAACTGGCCAGGGAAATTGAGGAAAATATCGGGGAACATAAAGCCCTGATCTTTTCACAGTTTCTGGGTATGCTGGCCCTGATTAAAGAGAAACTGAAAGCAGATAATATCCCGTTTGAATATTTCGACGGGAGCACTTCACCTACCGACCGTGAAAAAGCCATTCAGAATTTTCAGCAAAATGACGAATGCAGGGTGTTCCTTATATCACTAAAAGCCGGGGGCGTTGGTTTGAATCTTACTGCCGCCGATTACGTTTATATTGTAGATCCATGGTGGAACCCAGCCGTTGAGCAACAGGCGATTGACCGTACCCACCGTATCGGGCAAACCAAAAATATTTTCGCTTACCGGATGATTTGTATTGATACCATTGAAGATAAAATCCTGCAGTTACAGGAAAGAAAGAAAACCCTGGCAAAAGAACTGATCTCCGATGAGACCAGCTTTGTTAAATCGCTTACCAAAGCCGATGTGGAATATCTGTTCAGCTAACAGGCATAACAACAAAAAACCCGGTACATACCGGGTTTTTTAATGCGTTCATGCTGGTTATTAAGAGGTAATAAAGTTTTTGAGGCGCTGGAAATCCCTGTTATTATCAGAGAAAAACAAACTGTTAAGCGCCGACGAAAAAGCTTTGGCAATCGCAGCAAGTGAAAAGTTTTGGGTTTGATTTCGTTTCATAAAAATAGGATTTGGTATAGTTTTTTATCATAATTCAAAAGTACAAAACTGTATATGCCATTGTCAAGCGTGCTTTTGCGGAATTTCAAAAACAGTAAATTCCGTAGAAAAAACGCCTTTTTACAGGGTAGATTTAAAACTTCTGCGGAATTTCTGGCCTTTTTTATAGTATTTAATCGGGTAAATTTCTGGATTTTGCCTTAACCTGCTGATGAACTTTTTTACGATATACAATACAGGGTGTACATGGGGTTGCGATTTCGTAGAATTCATGATATTTGGATTTGTGTAATATGTTAACGGGCCAGTAAGCCAAATATTGTATTTACAAACCCTGTTTTTGTTCGTATAGTATTCATTACGACTTCTTTTAAGCAAACATTCGGGCTTTCTTTTGAAAAAGCAGGTGTATATTTATACGAAGCGATGAACGTGTTTCGCCGACCAAAATAGCTGATTATGTATAAAAAGTGGTTGCTCTTCCCAGCCCTGTTGGCTGGTTGTTTAGCTTCAGCACAGGATAAGCCCATTGCATTCAGGGGCGCAATGATCTACCCAGTTACAGGTTCACCCATCAATAACGGGGTATTGATCGTTCACAAAGGGAAAATCGTTTCGGTTGGCCCAAGCGGAACCGTTATTCCTGCCGGAACAGAAACCAGGGATTTGACAGGAAAAGTAATAATACCGGGGCTCGTAGACAGTCATTCACACCTTGCCGGCCCGGAAGGTGGCGACGCATCCAACTCCCTTCATCCCGAAGCCAGGGTTATGGATGCGATTAACCCCACCAGCGACGGGTTTAAAAAAGCGCTGGCAGGCGGGATCACCACGATCAATATCATGCCGGGCTCGGGGTATCTCATGAGCGGACAAACCATCTATGTAAAGATGCGGGAAGGAAGGATTGCGGAGGATTTGTTACTTACAAACGAAAAAGGATTGTATGGGGGGCTTAAAATGGCCAATGGCACGAACTCTATCAAGTCAGCTGCAGGTTTCCCGGGTACCAGGGCCAAGAGCGCCTCTTTGGTAAGGGAATTGTTTATAAAAGCCATTGAATACAAAAGGAAAATTGATAAAGCCGGAAAAGACAGCAGCAAACTACCAGAAAGGGATATACGCATGGAACCGCTTTTAGAAGTGCTGAGCGGTAAAAGGGTCGTTCATTTCCATACACACAAATCAAATGATATCATTACGGCTATCCGGCTGATCAAAGAATTTAATTTCAGGGCGGTATTGCATCATTTGTCGGAAGGTTGGATGGTAGCGGATGAAATTGCAAAAGCCGGGCTGCCTTGTTCTGTAATAAATATCGAAACACCGGGTGGCAAAATGGAAGCTGTAAACCTCTCATTGTCTACCGGTGCAACCCTTGTAAAAGCCGGTGCACTTGTGGGATTTCATACCGACGATGGCATTACCGATTCGAGGTTGTTTCTTCGTTCCGGGGCACTGGCGGTCCGGGAAGGGATGAGCAGAGAAAAAGCTTTGGAAGGGCTTACGATAGCCGGCGCAAAAATGCTTGATCTTTCTTCGAGAGTGGGTTCACTGGAAAAAGATAAAGATGCAGATTTTGTGATTTTATCCGGCGACCCTTTTAGCACCTATACCAAAGTAGAACAAACCTGGGTAGAAGGAAAGTTGCGCTGGGATATCAACAACCCGGCCGACAGGGCATTCTTAACAGGCGGGTACCAGGTATATTCCCCCGACAGGGGCGAATTTCACCACCATGGTGATGAAGAAGACAGGTAGTAATCATACATAACAACGTTGAGGGATATGCGAAAATTATTAGTATATATGTTTTTGTTTGCGCCATTCATGGGAAATGCGCAATATGCCGTTAAAGCTGAAATGTTATATACCGTTTCGGGTAACCCTATTCGCAATGGGGTTGTGCTCATCAATAAAGGGAAGATAGAAGCGGTAGGCGAATCAACATCCATACCCATTCCTGCATCCTATAAAGTGTATGAAGCAAAAGCCGTTACACCAGGATTGATTGATGCCAGGACTTTGATTGGGATGTCGGGGGTACTGAATATCCCGGTAGACCAGGACCAGCTCGAAAAATCCGGCCCGATTCAACCGGAGCTGAGGGCAATAGATGCATATAACCCCGATGAAATGTTGGTGAAAACAGCCCGCCAGCTGGGGATTACGACCATACATACAGGCCATGGGATCGGCGCTTTGGTGAGTGGGCAAACCATGATCGCTAAAACAAAAAGCGGTACGGTGGAGGATGTAACCATACAGCCGTTGAGTATGCTGGCAATGACGATTGGCCCTTCGGTATCTGGCAGCTTCGCTTCCCCGGGAACAAAAGCAAAACAATTGGCCATGATCAGGGCCGAACTGATCAAAGCACAACAATATGTACAAAAAATGGCGGATAAAGATTCTTCCAAAAGGCCAGCTCAGGACCTTCGCCAGGAGATGTTGGGTAAATTGCTAAAAAGAGAAATTAAAGCACTCATTACAGCAAATACAGCCGTTGATATCATGAATGCCATCCGATTGGCAAAAGAATTCAACTTGAAACTGGTATTGAATGGCGCTGCCGAATCCTATAGGCTTATCAATGAAATAAAAGCTGCCAATGCCGAAGTGATCCTGCATGCCACCATGGCAAGAAATGGCGGGGAAATGGTAAATATGAACCGTGAATCAGCCGCGATACTAACGGCAGCGGGTATACCAGTAAGCATCGAAAGTGGTTATGAAGCCTATGTTCCCAAAACGAGGATTGTATTGTATGAAGCCGCGGTGGCAGTAGCCAATGGCTTGTCATTTACAGATGGCTTACGGTCCATTACCATCAATCCTGCCAGCTTGTTGGGGATAGAACAACGGGTAGGAACAATTGAAAAAGGAAAAGATGCCGACCTTGTTTTGTACAATGGCGACCCGTTTGAATATATAACGAGGGTATGTACCGTATTTATTGATGGAGAAGTAGTTAGTGAGCAATGCGAGTGATTTACCTGCCAATAGCGTCCGCTTCTTTCTTTAATTCCTTGTCTAGCAAAAACGTCCCAAAAGGGATAATAGATGCTACAAATGCTTTTACAAACCAGCTTAATTTCTTATTCAATACGCTGGTAGTTTCCCATGCCAGCGCAATAAATGCAACAAAAAGCACACCGTGTAACAATCCAACAATCCGAACAGCCATTGGCGAGTCTGCAAAATACTTCAATGGCATGGCAATGCCCAGTAACACAAGAAAAGAAATGCCTTCGGCCATTGCTACGGCCCTGAATATCTTTATTGTTTTGGCTCCGCTCATATATTAATAAATTAAACACAACAGAAACGTATACACGCTTTTTGTTAATAGTCAATTACCTGTTCTTCCATCTGTGGTATTTCCCTCCATTCGTATTGTTGGTTGCGCAACTGGGGTTCAAATCCGGCATCCCGAATAGACTGTTGAATGGTTTTACTGGTAAAACGGTGAGGGGCACCCGCGGCACTCACTACATTTTCTTCTATCATGATACTGCCAAAGTCATTGGCGCCAGCGTGTAAGCACAACTGAGCAACCTGTTGGCCTACGGTAAGCCAGCTGGCCTGTATGTTAAGTACATTAGGCAGCATAATACGGCTGAGGGCAATCATCCGAATATATTCTTCGGCAGTGGTAAGGTTATGAACGCCCCTGATTTTAGCGAGGAGGGTATCAACGTCCTGGAAAGTCCAGGGGATGAACGCGAGGAACCCTTTTGCATCGGCAGGCTTGCGGCTTTGCACTTCACGTATTTTTGCCAGGTGTTCAAAACGCTCTGTTAGCGTTTCTACATGCCCGAACATCATGGTGGCTGAAGTGGTGATATTCAATTTGTGTGCTTCGTGCATAATATCTAACCATTCCTGTGCGCCGCATTTTCCTTTGCTGATGAGGCGCCTTACCCTATCGGTAAGAATTTCGGCGCCAGCGCCTGGTAAACTATCCATACCGGCCTCTTTCAATGCTTTCAATACTTCATAATGCGTGCTCTTTTCAAGCTTTGTGATATGCGCAATTTCCGGGGGCCCGAGCGTGTGTAATTTCAGGGTAGGATAAAGTTGTTTGAGCGTTTTGAATAAGCCTGTATAAAAAGACAACCCCAGCTCCGGATGGTGCCCGCCCTGTAATAACAATTGATCACCTCCAAAGCGGATCGTTTCTTCAATTTTCTTTTTATAGGTTTCAATATCTGTGATATAAGCCTCGGGATGGCCGGGAATGCGGTAAAAGTTGCAAAACTTACAATTGGCAATGCATACATTGGTGGTATTTACATTGCGGTCTATCTGCCAGGTGACCTTTCCGTGGGGAACCTGTTTTTTTCGCAGCTCATTGGCTACAAACATTAAATCGGGTAAAGCAGCATTTTCAAATAAAAAAACGCCTTCTTCAACAGAAAGGAATTCTAACCGAAGTGCTTTTTGTAATAGTTCATCAAGGTCTATCATGTATTTGCAGTATTTTAAGGCAGTTTTCGACCGCCTGCACAACTATCAACAAAATTACACCCATTCGGTTGTAAATTAACCAAACGAATGATGAGATTTACCGGAACGCTTATATGTATTGTGTTGCTGAGCCTGCGTGCCTGGTCGCAGGAAATATTAGCTACTCCCAATGCCCAATGGATTACCAGCATGCCATTTCGCCAATACAGCGGCGGTGTGATGGTGATCAGTGCACAGCTGGAAGACGTTAAAGACAGCCTTAATTTTATTTTAGATACCGGTAGCGGCGGGATATCCCTTGATTCGTCTACCTGCGCAGAATTTAACATCGCTACTTCCGAAACAGATACAACGATCACCGGTATAGGTGGAATTAAGAAAGTTCATTTTGCCTTTAATAAAAAATTGCACCTCCCGGGCCATACCATTGAGAAACTAAATTTTCATGTAACCGATTATAGTTTGCTCACAAGTGTTTATGGTGAAAAGATTGATGGCGTTATTGGGTACAGTTTTTTTAGCAGGTACATCGTAAAATTAGATTTTGACAGTTTGAAAATGCATGTTTACTCGCCCGGAAAAATAAAATACCCTACCGGAGGAACAATGCTGAAACCCATTTTTACCGCACTTCCTATTCAATACCTGCAAGTAAAGGACAAAAGAAAAGTTGGGTTTAATTTTTATTTTGATACCGGAGCCGGTTTGTGCTTTTTACTGAGCGATCAGTTTGCGAATGATAGTTCGATTATTTTACCTAAGCGAAAACCTGTTATCACCCAAGCCGAAGGAATGGGTGGAAAAATGCAAATGAGGTTAACGGTTGTGAAAGAAGTGAAGCTGGGGCCATACAGGTTCAGGCAGGTTCCTACTTATTTGTATAAGGATGATTTTAATGTTACATCTTACCCTTATATCGGGGGGTTGATCGGCAACGAAATTTTGCGCCGTTTCAACATGACCATCAATTATCCGCAGCGGGAAATTCATTTATTACCCAATAGTCATTTCAATGAAACATTTGAATATGGTTATACCGGATTTTCTATCTACTATATTGAGGGAAAGATCATGGTAGAAGATATTGTTCCGGGATCGCCGGCAGAAAAAGCAGGTTTCATGCTGGGAGATGAGATCATATCTGTTGACAATAATTTTTCGGGGAATATTCAGCAATACAAAAACCTCTTACAGGAACCCGATAAAAAGATGAAAGTAATCATCAGGCGCAATGGCGCCCTTTCAGAACTTATGTTGTATACACAGAATATCCTGTAAACATTTCCATCGTAACTTTACCGAATGATTGAATTTGAAAAGTTTACCCTTTCCAACGGGCTGAGGGTGCTGGTACATGAAGATAAAAGCACGCCCATGGCGGTAGTAAATGTATTGTACGATGTAGGTGCCAGGGATGAAGACCCCGATAAAACAGGTTTCGCTCACCTTTTCGAACACCTCATGTTTGGAGGAAGCAAACATATACCTGTATATGACGAACCATTGCAATTGGCCGGTGGTGAAAACAACGCATATACCACCAATGATCTTACAAATTATTATTGCCAGCTTCCTGCCGAAAACCTTGAAACCGCTTTTTGGCTCGAAAGTGACCGTATGCTAAGCCTCGCATTCAGCAAGAAAAGCCTGGACGTACAAAGAAAGGTCGTGTGCGAAGAATTCAAAGAAAATTACATCAATAAACAATATGGTGATGTAAGGCATACAATGCGAAAACTCGCCTCTACCACCCATCCTTACCGCTGGATGACGATTGGAGCGAAACTCGAACATATTGAACAGGCTACCCTGGAAGATGTAAAATCTTTTTTCTTCAAGCATTATACACCTGGCAATGCCATCCTGGTTGTTGCGGGAAATGTTGAAACCGCCCATGTTAGGGAACTTGCCGAAAAATGGTTTGGACCAATACCCTCGGGCCAAAAATACGTTCGTTCCTTGCCGTTAGAGCCACGCCAAACATCGGCAAGGCGAATGGAAGTAAAAGCCAATGTGCCACTGGATGCATTGTACAAATGCTGGCATATTTATCCCAGGACAGATGACAGGTATTACATAGCCGACCTGATTACCGATATTTTGGGTGGAGGCGGGTCTTCGCGTTTGTACCAGCGCCTGGTAAAAGAACAACAATTGTTCAGCAATATTGACTGCTATCATTTTGGAAGTACTGATGCAGGATTGTTAACGATTGAAGGAAAACTGGTAAAAGGCGTTTCCATTAAAGATGCGGAAGCAGCCATTGATGTTGAGTTAAAAAAATTACAGGAAGAGGGCATTTCGGCTGCCGAACTGGAGAAAGTAAAAAATAAAACCGAGAGCGCCATGGCTTTTGAAGATATGAGCGTAATGAACCGGGCTGCCAGTATAGCCATGTATGAATTACTGGGAGATGCCAACCTTATCAATACAGAGCTGGCACGTTATCAATCGGTAACCCTAGAACAGGTACAGGCGGAGTGCTGCACTATATTCAACGACAACAACAGCAGCACCCTGTATTACTTAAGTAACAACTAATTTTTTCATGAACAGAAAAATAGCGCCTCCCATCAAGGATGCAATCGATTATTCGCTTCAGTTGAAACCATATCAGCTGATAACACTTGATAATGGAATACCCGTTTACATGATCCATGCCGGTGCCCAGGAAGTGATTCAATTAGAGATGGTATTTTATGCAGGCAACTCATTTGAATCTCAGAAAGGGGTTGCAGCAGCTACCAATTTCCTGCTTAAGAACGGCACAGGGGCAAAGAACGCTTTTCAACTGAATGAAGCATTTGAATATTATGGCGCTTATTGTAACCGGTCCTGTTACAATGAAACAGCCATGGTTTCCCTGCATACACTTACTAAGCACCTGGATGAATTGTTGCCCGTGTTGCAGGACATGTTAACCGATGCCGTGTTTCCCCGGGAAGAACTCGATATCTATAAACAAAATTCTAAACAACGGCTTAAGGTAAACCTGCAGAAAGCAGAGTTTGTTGCCGGCCGCTTGATTGATAGCTATGTATATGGAGTGGATCATCCATATGGTGTTTATACAAATCCAGAAGACCTCGACGCTATAACGGTGGAGTCGTGCAAGGGTTTTTATGAAAAACACTATCTGCAAGGCAGCTGTGTGATTTTTGTTTCCGGCAATCTTCCCGATACACTTGGCAACAAATTGAATAAATATTTCGGTGGGCTAAAAGCAGGTAAGCCGGTAGAAAAATTTCCCAGCATCATCACAAAGCCATCAGAAGAAAAAAAATTCAGGATATTTAATGATCCCGATGCTGTTCAGGGCGCCATTCGCCTGGCAGCGCCATTTCCAAACAGGCACCACCCGCATTTTAAACAAGCAGTTGTTTTGAACAATGTATTTGGCGGATTTTTTGGTTCCAGGCTGATGAGCAATATCCGGGAGGAAAAAGGGTATACTTATGGTATTTATAGTTACCTGCAGAACCATATCCAGCAAACCGCCTGGGTAATTAGTACAGAAGCCGGTAAGGATGTTTGTGAGGCTACTATTGAAGAAGTGTATAAAGAAATGAAGCGGGTGCGGGAAGAAAAAATTGAGGAGGATGAACTGATGCTGGTTAGAAATTATATGATTGGGGGTATCCTGGGAGAATTGGACGGCCCTTTTCAGGTGATGGCCAAATGGAAAAACATCATTTTAAATAACCTTGATGATCAGTATTTTTATGATTCGGTTCATACGATTAAAAATATAAGTGCCGACAATTTACAGGAACTCGCAAACATATACCTGCACCCGGATAACTTTTATGAACTAGTTGTATATTAGCAAACTAACGGTACGGAAGATACGAAGTTGAAACCGGCTAAAACAATATCAGTGTAAAAAGATAAATTGAATTAATTTTTAAAATTACAGCAGATGAACATCATCCTTAAATTACTTATCACCGCGGCGGTAGCGTATGGGCTTACCCAGTTGCTGTCGGGCGTACACATAACTGATTTTAAAGCGGCCATCATATTTGCAGTAGTGCTGGCGGTTCTTAATACGATTGTGAGGCCCTTGCTCATTATATTCACCATTCCCATCACTATTGTAACCCTTGGATTATTCCTGCTGGTGATCAATGCACTGATGATTTTACTGGCCGACAAACTGATGGATAGCATCACAGTAAAAGGGTTTTGGTGGGCGCTGATATTCAGTATCCTGCTTTCGGTAGTTTCCAGTGCAGCAGAGTCATTGTTTAAAAAAGAAAAAGAATAAAACTGCCGCCCTCCATAGAACGGCAGTTGTTATTTTCATCAGGGAATAATCATGTTATAAAGCTTCGCTTGTTTACGGATGATTTTTTCGATCTCCGTTTCAAGGGTTGCCTGCTGGGCCTGGCCCGCTTTTTTAGCTTTTACGTTTGCGATGTATTTTTCTCTTTCTACTGCAAGCTTTCCAATTTTTACCTGTATCGTATCCCGTTGCTGTTTTTTTACAGCAACGATTTTTTTGAGTGATTCCCTGTCCTTGTTTTGCAGGCTGTCGGGCAGGGTTTTCATATCAACCTTTTCGAGGAACTTGCTGTCATCATTAGCCGCATCTACCACATCCCAATGTGTATTTTTATACAACTGCTTCTTGCTTTTTACTTCGGCTCTTTTTACTGCCACAGATTTGCTCACTCCGTAATTCATTTTATCGAGTTTTACTTGTGCCATACTTGCATCCTTTCCAGCGTAGCCATAGGAAATATATGTTCCATTTAATTCATCGTTTAAAGTAAGCATCAGGGAATCGTATGGTGTTGGGATTTCTTCGATGGCAGCGTTGTGGTTGATATTTGTATAGCTTCCGTTTCCGCATTCGCCTTGCAGGTTCCAGTGCTCCCGGATCCCCTGCATCCGGTCGCCGCAATAAATGGTATTTACAATCACCCCCCTTTCTTTTGCCTGTTTACAGGATTTGGTAAAGTGTACATTCCCCTGTAAAAAATCTTCATTGCCGGCAATGAAAATAACTTTGTAACTGGCGTTTGCAGTATCCCAGTTTAACTCATCCAGCGATTTGAAAATAACCTGCCCGCAATATTCATCTCCCCCGTCTGTGGTAAGTACAAATAATTCCTGTGATAATTTATCGAGGTCGGTTGTAAAGCCACTGATTTGTTTGATATATCCATTGTTAATCCCGTTATCCGGGCGGCCATATTCATACAATGCAATTTCAATTTGGGGAGTTTCTCCGTTACAGGTAGCTTTTCCCATGGTGCTCACCATATTCCACAATTGAGCCTTGGCCTGCTCTATGAGCCCGCTCATACTTCCGCTTACATCCAGCAGGATGGCTGCCTGGATCTTGGAAGAAGAAGCTTTGGGGGCCGGTTGGAAAGAAGTGTTAGGCAAATGTTCGGAATTTTGTTCAGATCCCGGAGGGTTGAGCATGGCAACACTGATTGCCAGTGCGAGGATGGCGATGAGTTGTGTGACTGATTTCATATACGTTGGTTTGTGGTAGGATGCAGAAAGCTACTGCATTGCATAAACGAAATCAACGCGGTTCGCATTTTTGAAAATTCTTTAACATTATTTACCTCAATTTTAAATTCCCTTGGGAAGCCTCTTTTATATGCCAGATAAATTGTATATTTTTACACATTGATCTTGCAAGAGTATTTTGACATACTTCAAGTCAATCTTTATTATCCAACCCGCTGATAACCAACATACTCGTTGCTCCCGCCAATTCCCGAAAGACATATTGTTAAGCTGACTTATCAGATTATGAGAAATATTATTACATCGTTTTTCTTTTTGTTAACCGGATTATTAATTGCCGGCACAGCCGCTACCCAGGTAACAGTAACCAATCCAACCAATACAACCCCCAACCTTGCGGCAACCTATACTTCGCTGGCCAATGCTATTACAGCTTTAAATACCATTACTGCTATAAGCGGCCCTGTAACAATTACACTGAATGCAGGTAATCCGCAAACGGCCCCGTCGGGTGGCTATATCATCAACTTTACTGCAACCACTTCGGCGGTAAACAATGTTATCATTACGGGCAGCAGCAATACTATAACTGCATTTACACCTCAACCAACGGGGTCTGTAATTGATGCAATTTTTAAAATCCAGGGAGCCAATTTTGTGACCATACAGAATTTTACAATGCAGGAGAACCCTGCCAATACCACAACAGGTGGAGCAACCCCTACCAACATAACCACAGGAAATAACATGACCGAATGGGGCGTTGCATTGCTTTACAGAAACAACACAGATGGATCACAAAATAATACCATTCAGAATAATAACATCTCGCTCAACAGGACCTATACCAATACATACGGGATTTATAGTAGTGTAAGGCACTCGCCTACAGCACCCACCGTAACTGCAGATATTATTAATGCCACCACTGCGCCCAACAGTGGAAATAAAATTTATGGAAACAATATCAGTAATGTGAATATGGGAGTTACCATGGTTGGCTCTGCAGTTGCTGCTCAAATGGACAGCGGCAATGATGTTGGAGGCAGTTCACCTGCAACCGGAAATGTTATTACAAATTGGGGAAGTACAGGGCCTGCGATCACTGTAAACATCAATAGCTCTGGTACCTATCACGGGATTTTTATGAATCACCAGGTTTCTGATAATGTATCGTACAATACCATCACCAGCGCCACGTTATCGAGCACAACTAGCGATATACATGGCATTTATAAAAGATATGCAAGCGGTGCCCCTACTGGCACTTTTACATCCAACATTACCAACAATACGATTACCGTTACCAACAATCTTGCTGGTACATCAGATTTTAGGCTAATCTATTCAGTTGGTATCACCACAGCAAGTGTAGCAACATTGAACATAAATAACAATACACTTTTAAACTTGTCGGTAGGTGCAGCAGGTTCTGCGAATAGCATAGTTGGCATTTATAATGTAAGTGTTGTTTCAGTATTAAATATGAACGGCAATACCATCCGTGGCTGTACTTCTACTGCAACGAGCGGTGGTTTTACAGGGATAATCAATAATGGCAGCGTATACACCACTTTGAATATTAATAATAATAATATTGGTAGTGCAGCAGGGAATGCCATTAGTTTTTCCGCAGCTACTTCTGGCGCTGTTAATGGCATCGCATGTGCAACCGTGAATCCTACCGCCTCTGTATCTATCAGCAATAACAATTTCCAGGGTTTTGTGAATAGCATAGCCGGATCTGGGATACATACTTACATAAGTATTGTACATTCACCTTCCGGGGCTTCTACCAACAATATCAATAATAACACGTTTACCAACCTGGTAAGTAACACTACCAGTAATGTTACCTTAATTAACCGGTCGGGAATAATGGCACTTAATGCCGGCCATACCGATAATTGTAATAACAACAGCATTGTCACTGCTTATTCCAAACCATCTGGTACAGGGGTTTTTAATGGATACAACAGCTCCTCGGGTTCATTCAGTGGAAACACCATGAACCAGGAATCAAATAATTTTTCAAATATTAGTATTGCCGGTGGTGTAGTAAACATCTGGAATAACACGGAGGGTGGCGGAACAATCCCTGTGAAAAATATCAATAACAATACCTTTAATAATATCAACTATACCGGCATAACCAATATTAATGTAATTAATATTAGCAGGCCGGGAGGAACATCCTCTATTTCGGGTAATACAATAAACAATGTAACTGCGAACGGGTTACTTAATTGTATAACTTTTTCAGGTACCATTGCAGCCACAGCATTAAATGTGTTAAGTAATACTGTTACCAATTGCAGTTCTACAATTGGTATTACTGGAATCAGGGCGAGTGCCACCAGTATTACTACCCTCAATGTAAATAATAATATAGTGGGAGATTTGTACACATCAAGCTCTGCTGCATCGGGTATAACATTTACAGGAGGGATAACTGTAAATGCTTTTAAAAATAAAGTATATGGCATAAGTGCCGATGATGTTTCCCCCCAGGTTTTTGGTATTTCTGTTGCAGTTCTTTCTACCGGTAATTATAACATCCATAACAATTACATCGGGAATCTTAGTGCCCCCAATGCCAGTTTACCCCTAGCTGTTTATGGATTAAGCATCCTGCCAAATACTGCCAGCACCACACACACCGTTTACTATAATACGGTTTACCTTAACACGGCATCTATTGGCACTGATTTTGGCAGTACAGCGTTATACCTGCTGGCCAGTTCCACCAGCAGCACCTGCAACACAACATTGCGGAACAATATTCTTATAAATACATCGGTCCCTCAGGGTACCGGACTAACCACTTCAATTAGACGAACAGCTACCACGCTCAATAATTTTAATTCGGCGTCTAACAACAATATTTTTTATACCGGTACTCCGGCTGCCAACCGGTTGATTTATTTTGATGGCACCAATAGTGACCAAACACTCACAGCATACAAAACAAGGGTATCACCCCGCGATGCCGGTTCATTTACCGAGTTGTGCCCTTTTATTAGTACAACCGGAACAGCACTCAATTTTCTACACCTCAACCCTGCTGTGCCTACACAAGCAGAAAGCGGGGCCGTTAATATTACCGGCATAACAACCGATTATGACAATGATATCCGCGAAGGGAATCCAGGTTATACCGGAACAGGAACAGCTCCGGATATTGGCGCTGATGAGATGGAAGGGATTTTTACAGAATTGAACCCACCTGTAGTTACTTATACCAGCATTTCAACTCCTACCTGCACGTATACCAATATTACCATCACTGGCGTAAATATCACAGATGCAACAGGTATACCATTGAGCGGAGCAAACAGGCCAAGAATTTATTATCAGCGAAACAGTGGCTCCTGGTTTTCTCAGCCTGGCACGAATACAGCGGGCACATCAACCAACAGTACCTGGAGCTTTACGATCGTTGCATCAGATATGGGAACCTTAACTGGTGGCGATGTTATTTCTTACTACATCATAGCACAAGATAATATTACTACAGCCAATGTGGCTTCAAACCCTGCTGCCGGCTTGGTGGCTACCAGTGTAAACAGTGTAACAACCGCACCAACCAGTCCAAACACCTATACGCTCCTTTATAATTTATCGGGTACGTATACAGTTGGTACAAGCGGGCACTTTCCTACATTAACGGCTGCTGTTGCAGCGTATAACAATGCCTGTTCACTGGCAGGTGCAACGGTGTTTGAATTGATAGATGATACGTACACATCAGAAACGTATCCCATCGCCATCAATAATCATGCAGATGCTAGTGCTGTGAATACGTTAACCATACGGCCATCTGCTACAGCGGTTCCTGTATTTACCAATACTGCCAATACGATAGCATTTAATTTGAATGGCGCCCGTTTCATCCGTTTCGACGGAAGGCAGGGTGGAGTTGGAACAGGAAGGTCCCTTACACTTTCAAACACTGGCGGAGGAATTACCATGCAGTTTATCAATGATGCGCAAAACAATTTAGTGCGTAATTGTTTGATCAAAGGCCAGCGGGTAAGTGCTTTCAGCGGAACAATTTTCTTTTCTACAGCAGGAAGCGGCACCGGAAATGATAATAATAGTATCGATAATAATGAGATCAATGAAGCAGGCGGGTTTTCCAACAATGCGATCTACTCATCTGGTACCGCATTTAACGGGAATGATAATATCAGCATCATTAACAACCTGATCTCAAATTATTTTAATGCCACCAACGACTGCCACGGAATATTTATAAATACAACCAATTCGGCTTCAGGCTGGACAATCAGCAATAACCGCTTTTTCCAATCGGCCACTCGTACATTTACAGGCAATGTGAATTATTATGGAATTCGCATTGCCAGTGGCTCGGGATATACCATCAGCAATAATACCATTGGTTTCGCTGATGCCAGCGGTACCGGTATGATGGCCCTGGTTGGAAACTCCGTAGCATTAACCGGATTCCCGACATCCTATTCCGTAACGGGAACGGCTACCCTATTACGTTTTTTGGGTATTGCCGGTGACTTTAACCTCCTGGGTACTACTTCGGCTATTGATGGAAACACCATTGGCGGAATAGCCATGTATACCAGCGGGGCTTCCAGCGCATTCGGACAGTTTTGCGGGGTGTACATTGAGAATGGCCCGGTGAATATTGGCAACAACGCAGGAAATACCGTCGGCAGTACTACCGCACAGCGCTCTGTTTATTTTGTTTCTGCCAATGCATCTATACAAGGGGTTTTATTTGGAATGCGGGTGGTAAGCATTGGTACATCCCTTGTACAAAACAATGTTGTAGGCGGAATCCTTGTATCAGGAAATACCAATGCCAAACAGGTTACTTTTACCGGATTCAGTTTGGGCGGCCCCAGCAGTTACACAGTAAGCAATAACCAGGTGGGAAATGCCAGTCCCGATAACATTGAAATGGGCTTTGCTACTACAGCCGGATTATTATCCATCAACGGTACCCTAGAGGCGGCAACATTGGGTTCTACTTCTCCCTGCACTGGTATTACCATGACGGCCAGCGGCAACAGTGTAATGATTTCACAAAACGTATTACAGGGATGGACGATCGCTCAATCGAACACTTCGGTAATTGGAATCACTTGCGGAAGTGGTTTAAGCGGCCTTAACCCTTCATTGAGTGCAATAAATAATAACCTGGGTTCTGTTTCAGCGGGATGGGTAAGGTATAAATCGGTGAATACAGCCTTTACTACTTTAAACGGCATATACTTATTTACCACCAATGTTGCAACCAGCAACATTAGTGGTAATGAGATCAGGGGTGTTACCTATGATAACGCTGCCAATAATACCGGTTTCGCAAATTTATTGTATAGCTCATCGGGTGCAATCGCTAATGGCATTTCAACCATCAGCAACAATACATTTACCAATCTTCGGATGCAGCAGTTTACATTTTTTATAGAAGCAGGTGTAACCATGAATGCTACAGCCCAACGTTTCATACAAAACAACAAAACAGTTGGGTCAACTGTTATCACAAACGGATTCAGGGCAATAGATATGATCGGTGGGTCTGTAAGCGGTAGCCAACTAACGGTTACGGATAATAATTTTTCTGACATTGTTTTTGACAACACCTTAAATACAGCCTGGGCTGGAGCCAGTTATGTATATTTCGACCGGGAAGGGTCGGCCACACCGGGCATTCATCCTACTAAAAAAATTGCCAGGAACACATTTAAAAATATTACTGGTACCGGAGGAACACTGGATGTATTGCACCTCAACCGTTTTGGAAGTGTATCAGCCACAGATTCGGTTGCAGGAAATAATATTTCAGACATCAGTATAACGAATGGCAACCTTACAGCCATTTCATTGGGAGCAGCTTCCATCAGTTCTTCCAATGAAATAAGTATCTATGAAAACCAGTTAAGTGATTTATTTGTTACGGGCCCCGGCGTTGAGCTCAGGGGGTTTCATGCGGGTAATACCGGCGGATCTGTGGTTACAAACTTTCAGAAAAACGAGTTGCACGGATTTTCTGCCACCGGTTCCGACGCAAGCTGTATAGGAGTATTGTTAACGAACCAGGCCGCTAATATTGTTATCAAGGCGAATAAGTTGTACGACATTGAAGGAGATGGTACCAATGCTTCGGCACATGGAGTAAATATTGGATTGTTGCCTGGATCGGGAACAGGTATTTCACAGGCGGCTGTTTATAACAATTTAATTGGCGACATCAAAACACCAGTGTCGGGCAATGCTGCATTACCGTTACTCGCAGGTATCATTGTAAGGGACGGGAACCAATTGCATATCCATAATAACAGCATCTATCTCACTGCTTCAGGATCGGATGCCAATTTCTCGAGTGCGGGATTGTATACCAATGTATCTTCTCAAATCTTTGTTTATAACAATATCCTTTGTAACCTATCGGTTCCGGGAGCATCGGGCAGAACGGTGGCTCATTGGAGAGAAAGCAACGACCTCACAAACATCGATGCCAACAATAACGATGTGTATGCAGGCACAGCTTCGTCTACCCGTTTGCTTTATTACGATGCCACTAACAGCTCGCAAACGCTGGCGGCATACCAGGCGGCTGTAACACCAGATGAGTCGGCATCGGTGAGTGAGCTACCCGTTTTCCTGAGCACGACGCCCTCTAATGCATTGTACCTGCATATCAATCCATTGCTGAATTGCAGCCTGGCAGGGAGGGGTACCAATCAAATAGCAAATATTGCGGATGATTACGATGGGGAAGCCCGGATGACCAGTAGTCCATGGATCATTGATATTGGGGCCGATGAAGCTTCTAAGTTGAATGTATGGACAGGCGCTATCAATTCAAACTGGAACAATGCCGGGAACTGGAGCAGAGGAATAATTCCCAATGCAAATGATCAGCAAGTACTCATAACTAACCCGCCGGCAGTACAACCCACTATTGCAGCAGGCGATGTCTTTCAAATGGCCAACCTGATTATAGAACCTGGCGCTTTATTAACCAACCGGGGAACCATCCGGGTGAATGGAGGAATTTTTGCCCCCGCAGCATCTATTAATAATATCCAGGCCGGAATAGTAGAAGGATCGGTAGAGATGAACGGAAATTGCAGCGCCGAACAATTCCTCAAAGGAGATGTATTTGTAGCTAACAGTGTAAATAACTTCATAGTAGCCAACAGTTTATTTATTTCGGCAGTCACCAGTGAACATCTTAAAATCTGTGGCACCCTTTCTTTTACCGGTACAGGTAAAACGCTTACCACGGCCGACAATATAATTCTTGCATCTTCACAAAATGCCACTGCAAATATTGCAGATGTAACGGGTAATTTGATTGCAGGCGGAGCTACTGTAGAAAGATACATTAACACCGGTGTTGGTGGGGGCAGGCACCCCAAGTCATGGCAGTTTTTGGCAACACCTGTAGGCGGGCAAACCATATTCCAATCGTGGCAGGAAAGCGGTGCAACACCTGCTGGTTTTGGCACCATCATAACGGGAACGGGTACAGGATTTGATATCACAACTGCACAGCCTTCCATGAAAGCATTTAATCCTTCCATTGGTGCCAATGGCGATTGGGTGGGAGTAAACAATACCGGAAGCAGCCTGCAGGACCAGCGGGGGTATATGATTTTTGTAAGGGGCGACCGTACAGTAACTACAGTAGGCGCTGCGGCTAATCCAACTGTTCTCCGTGCAAAAGGATCATTATACCAACCCTCCAATCCCCCACCCGTGACCAATGTTTTAGCAGGCAAACTTGCATCGGTTGGTAACCCTTTTGCATCTTCCATTAACCTGGAATATATGCGGGATAATGGGTTGTTCGTGAACCTGAATAATGATGCGGTCGTTTGGGACCCGCTCTTGTTTGGCTCCTATGGATTAGGTGGCTACCAAACGCTTGCTGCAGCCAATGATTATAAACCTACGGCCGGAGGCACTGCTTTTTATCCTGCCGGCGTTTCAGCTCCGGATATACAAAGTGGGCAAGCCTTTTTTGTACGTTCTTCGGGCCTTGCAGGAACCGTTAGTTTTAATGAAGCATGCAAGCTGAGTGGCAGCAGGCTGGTAAACAGGGTAAGCCAACGGCCAGGCGACCGCCAATTCTTCCGGGCAACAATTTTAACTGTGAACAACGTTTTGGCAGATGGCAATGCGGTGGTTTTTTCCAATAGCTACCGCAATAGGGTAGACGAAGATGATGCGGTTAAACTTCCGAATGCGGGAGAAAATTTTTCCATCGTTAAGCTCAATACAGAATTGTCTGTGGAAGCCCGCAAACGTATTGAACGAAACGATACAGTCTTTTATTCGGTCAAAAACCTGCGGAAGCAAACCTATCATTTTGTTTTTGCACCCGAACGAATGAATGACGGCAGGCTGGAAGCCTATCTTGTAGACAATTACCTGCATACCCGTACCAGCATCAGTTTGCAGGATAGCAGCCTTGTTTCCTTTACGGTCAACAATAACCCTGCATCTGCAAACGAACATCGCTTTTATGTCGTTTTCCGCAAACGGATACGCCAACCATTATTGATTACGCTTCAACATGAAGGCAAGAGCCCCGCTGAAGCCGAACTATTCTCCTGGAAAGTAGAAAATGAAGAAGATGTACTTGCATACGAATTGCAAACAAGTACCAATGCGTCAATTTTTGGTAAAATCCTGGAGCAACATACTGTTAATAACAACAGTGTGCTTTCTATTTACAAGGCAGCCAGTACGATACCCGTCCATGAAGCCCCTTATTATAGGGTAGCTGCAAAACTAATGAGTGGTGAAGTGATCTATAGCAATGTAGTTAAACTGGAAAAACCATTAGATGGGCAAGGCATTTCTGTTTCACCCAATCCGGTAGAAAATAAAACCATTCACATCAATTTTGCATCTGCTGCGCCAGGCAACCAGTTGATAGAAGTGTTTAATGCAGCCGGATTACTGGTTGTTCAAAAAACGATGGCACATTATACCATTGACCAAAAATATTTAATTGCTTTGCCCGTTGGTACAAGTGCAGGAAACTATTTAATAAAAATCAGATCGGCAGCGGGAACCGTTACCAGCATCCCCATTGTTATCAAATAACAGCTTAGAACGTCGAAACATAAGTTTCAATAAATTAGGAACCGCTAATTCCCCTTGTTTGTTTGGCTGAATAATAAGAAATTTGCGCATGCAATTTTCCAGAAAGAATCTCAGCAACGAAGAACTTATTGGCCTCTACAAAGGAATCCTCCTTCCCCGCATGATTGAAGAAAAAATGCTGGTGCTGCTACGCCAGGGAAAAATTTCCAAATGGTTTAGCGGAATCGGGCAGGAAGCCATTGCTGTTGGTACCACCATGGCGCTGGATTCAGACGAATGGGTAATGCCGTTGCATCGCAACCTCGGAGTATTTACTTCCCGTAATATGCCACTGCACAAATTATTTAAACAATGGCAGGGAAATAAAGACGGATATAGCAAGGGCCGTGAAAGAAGTTTTCATTTCGGCAATAAGGAGCATCATATCTGCGGAATGATTTCGCATTTGGGCCCTCAGCTGGCGATAGCTGATGGTGTAGCTCTTGCACATAAATTGAAAAAAGAAACCAAAGTGGCCGTTGCATTTACAGGTGACGGAGGAACCAGTGAGGGTGATTTTCATGAAGCTTTAAATACGGCGGCAGTATGGGAGCTCCCGGTAATATTCATTATTGAGAACAATGGGTACGGACTTAGCACCCCTACCAATGAACAATATCGTTGCCAGTCGCTGGTAGATAAGGCAGCAGGTTATGGGATGGAGGGCGTACAAATAGACGGAAATAATATACTAACGGTATATGATACCATCAAAGGCGTAAGGGATTATTGTATTAAAAACCAGCAGCCTTACCTGGTAGAGTGCATGACTTTCAGGATGCGTGGCCATGAAGAAGCCAGCGGGGTAAAATATGTTCCAAAACATTTGTTTGAAGAATGGGAACAAAAAGACCCGATTAAAAATTTTGAGGCCTGGCTTATTGACGAAAAAGTATTGAGTGAAACAACGATTGCGTCTATTCGCAATGAAACCAAACAATATATAGAAGAAGAACTGAAAACAGGGTTTGAGTCTGCCCCAATCGTCCCGGATACTGCAGAAGAACTCGCAGATGTATACGCCACCCGATCAGATATTCCGGCGGTGGTCATAGATAACAGCAGTAACGATTTGCTATCTGGGGCCGGGCAGCAATCAGAAAAAAAATTCATAGGCGCTATTAGCGAAGCATTGGATATGAGCCTGGCAAAACATCCCAATTTTGTTTTGATGGGACAGGATATTGCTGAGTATGGCGGGGCTTTTAAGGTAACGGAAGGTTTTGTAGACCGATATGGAAAAGACCGGATCAGGAATACGCCATTGTGCGAAAGCGCCATCGTTGGATCGGCATTGGGCTTAAGCCTGATGGGATATAAATCCATGATGGAAATGCAGTTTGCCGATTTTGTAACCGTAGGGTTTAACCAGATTATCAATAACCTGGCAAAAATACACTACCGGTGGGGCCAAAACGCAGATGTGGTGATCAGGATGCCTACCGGGGGCGGTGTGGGAGCAGGGCCTTTTCATAGCCAAAGCAATGAAGCCTGGTTTGCGCATACACCCGGACTGAAAGTAGTTTATCCGTCTTCCCCCATTGATGCAAAAGGATTGCTCATAGCAGCTATCAACGACCCTAATCCTGTTATCTTTTTTGAACACAAAGCATTGTATAGAAGTATCAGCGGACAGGTACCGGATGCTTATTATGAAATTGAAATTGGTAAGGCAAGGCACATCAAAGCAGGTACTGATATTTCTATCATAACCTATGGGGCAGGTGTTCACTGGGCAATGGAATATGCCGGCAAAAACCAATCGGTTTCCGTTGATATCCTGGATCTCAGAAGTTTACTTCCGTTGGATTATGAAGCCATCCGCAGAGCGGTATCGCGAACCGGGAAAGTGCTGGTGTTGCATGAAGACACACTCACCGGCGGATTTGGCGGGGAAATTGCAGCATGGATTGCAGAGCATTGTTTCAGTATGCTGGATGCACCCGTGATGCGTTGTGCAAGTTTAGATACCGCCGTCCCTTTCAGCATTGAACTGGAGAAAAATTTTATGGCATATTCGAGGCTGGGTAAAACAGTGGATGCATTGCTAAAATACTAATAGGGTAAACCGTTCATCTGCTGATTCAATTTATATGCCCAATCCCATCATTCCCCACTGGTTTCGGGAATAAACTTCATGGATATAGAATTCACACAATGGCGGGTATTTTTAGAGGTGAACCTTTCGCCTGTAAATACATGTCCCAGGTGCCCGTCACAGTTGGCGCATACAATTTCAATTCTCCTGCCATCGGCATCGGGTAAACGCTTTATTGCCCCCTGTATTTCATCATCGAAACTAGGCCAGCCGCAATGTGAATCGAATTTATCTTCCGAACGGTAAAGGGGCGCATTGCATTGCCGGCATATATAAGTGCCCGAAGCTTTGTTGTTGGTGTATTCGCCTGTAAAAGGCCTTTCGGTCCCTTTATTGATCATAACATAAGCTTCTTCGGGGGTAAGTTGATTGTATTCCATATGCTTTATCTTATCTACGAAAAAATGATAACAACAATTGTGAGAGAAATGTTATCAAAATTTATTCCTCTTCAAGTTTGGCAGGAGGCACCTGCATTAGTTTTTTAAAATGGTAAGAGGCGTTGAGGATATACTGGTTAAAGGTAATTTCATCGCTGCTCCTGGTAAATTCATAATCGGGCCGGTACCAAACCATGAAAGTATCCAGTAAAGGGCTTTGTAAGCCGGTGATGCGGCGCACGAATAATTTATTAAAGCGGTAATCTACATATTTATCCTGTTCCTGTTGTTCGAGCCGTTGTTGAAATGCCTTCAGCCTTTTGTTGCGCCTGAAACGAAAGATATTGATAAGCTGGTTCACATCGGCGCCTACCGAACCGTCGGGAGATACAGAAGTTTCAACACCGGGTTTCTGAAACTCAAATACATCTGCATAGGTTTGGCGGTTTTCGAGGGAGTCTTGTTTGTGCGTTTTTGCAAATACAGTAACTTCTTTCAGCACTTTGTACTTTCCTTTGATAGGCATTCGTATAGAAATATCAAAATGCCGCGTATCCTGAATTGTGGCTACCGGAAAGGTTTGTGTAGGCTTATTGTTATAAATAAAAGTAAGTGAATCTTTTTCTGATACCAGGATGCTATACCTGCCCATGCTATCGGTGACAGCAAATATACCGGCACTGCTTACCACCCTTACATTTTCAACATAGTTTACTTTACTGATGTCGAAAACAGTACCGCTCACCGTTACCTGTGCATTTGTGCTGAAAAATGACAATAATAAAAACTGGGTAAACAGGAGTCGCAATACAGATCTTGGTTTAAACGTAATATTAAATAACTTATACAAAAGAGAAAGTTCAATTGCCTCTTTTAACGTTGATTTTGCTTTTTTATATAAGCTTCAATCTGTACTGGAAAATGCAGGTGCTCCAATTGATGAATACGGATGGCCAGGTCATCGGTACTGTCGCCTGGCAATACTTCACAGGTTGCCTGGTATAAATGCCTGCCATGATCGTATTGCTCATCTACCAGGTGAATGGTCATACCGCTTAGTTGGTCTCCGGATGCCAGTACTGCCTCATGTACAAATTTTCCGTACATACCCTTTCCGCCATATTTTGGCAATAATGAGGGGTGGATATTCAGGATTTTTTCGGGATAGGCTCGTATCAGGGCGTCTGGGACTTTCCATAAAAAACCAGCCAGGATGATATGGGTTATCCCCAGCGACTGTAGTTTTTGAATAAAAAGCCCGGGATTTCTAAAGTCCTCACGATCAATCATTAATAAAGGTATTCCTGATGTTTTTGCAATATTTATTACACCTGCCCCGGCTTTATTACAAACAACTACTGCTATTTTGATGGTGTCCGAATCTTTGAAATATTGTATAATATTATTTGCATTTGAGCCTCCGCCGCTGGCAAAAACAGCCAGTTTGGCGATCGGCACTTGTGTTTTTTTATTCGATAACTTATTCATTATCTTGGAAATATAATTCCTGAAAAACCGAAACTGGCCAAGGGGGATACTTACCAGCAACACACATACCGGCCAAAGCAGGGTGACTAATATTATATATACTATTACCCATATTACCCCTTTGCCGAGCCCGGATATCAGGAGTAGTTTCCTGCCCAAAAAGCCACAGAGGCTGCCTCCAAGAGCAAAAGTGATGAGAATTAGCAACAGGTTCCAGCCACTGACCTTCCAATGTTGCTGTAATTTTGTAAACATGCTGCAAAAATGCGTAAAACCAACTGATTGAAAGGCTTATTTTTTGAATAAAAAAAGCGGTGGTTTTGTTTACAGTTATATGACAATCGATCCACATAATATACCACAAAACATTGAAATACACGTCAGATAAGGAAAAAATTTTTTTTGAAATGTTGATATTATGTCAGCATCCTACCTTACTTTTGTACCCGAATCAGGTTTTTTTTCCACATTAGCCCCGATTAATTAACTGTATGAGTCGCTATAGAAAAATCATTAACAAAGCTTTAGCAAGTTTTCTTTTCGCTCTCCTTCTTTCCTTTAATAATAATGTTTTGGCTGCCGATGGCGAAGCGCTGTTTAAAGCGAATTGCGCTAACTGCCATAAACCAGATGCTGACTATACCGGTCCGGCATTGAAAGGATGGAAAGACAGGGTACCCAACGACCAGTGGATTTATGACTGGATCGCGAACCCGGCAAAAATGATTGCGTCTGACGCTTATTCGAAAACACTGGCAGATAAGTGGAAGCCAACGGTGATGACAGCATTCTCCAACCTGAAGAAGGATGAGATTGATGCCATCATGAAATACGTTGACGACTATACGCCGCCGGCAAAGACGGAAGTTGCGGGCGGGGGTGGCTCACAACCTGCTTCTGATAACTCTTTATTATTTGGCATCCTTACGCTTGTTCTTGCTGTGGTTGCATTTATATTATTACAGGTAAACAGCAACCTTCGTAAACTTA
The DNA here is from genome assembly GCA_052035835.1 of Bacteroidota bacterium. GTDB lineage: Bacteria > Bacteroidota > Bacteroidia > Chitinophagales > Chitinophagaceae > Ferruginibacter. The sequence continues at coordinate 46,818 of JBPOHG010000140.1, forward strand.
CCGACGAGAAAGAAGGAATCGTTCGCGGAGAGCCTGTTCCTTTCTACCGCAATAAAACGTACCTGATGGCGGGCATTCTCTTGCTTTTTGCTATTGGGGGATACTATACTATAACAGGTGCTATTGGTTTGGGCCGCCAGAAAAATTACCAGCCTGTTCAGCCCATTTATTATTCTCATAAAGTGCATGCGGGAATCAACCAGATCAGTTGTTTGTATTGCCATGGAAGTGCGCAGGACAGCAAGCATGCAGGCATCCCTTCAGTGAACGTATGTATGAATTGCCACATGGCTATTAAAGAATACAAAGGAGACCCCATTGTAAGAGAAGATGGAACAGCGGTAGACGGTACTGCGGAAATTAAAAAGCTGTATGCGTATGCAGGATGGAACCCTGATACCAAGCAATACAATCCCGATAACAATAAGGATGGAATCCCCGATGGCGCCAAGCCAATTGAGTGGGTTAAGATTCACAACCTGCCCGACCATGTTTATTTTAACCATAGCCAGCACGTAAAAGTAGGAAAGCAACAATGCCAAACCTGCCATGGAAACATCCAGGAAATGCCGGAAGTATACCAGTTTGCAGAACTGAGCATGGGTTGGTGTATCAATTGCCACAGGGAAACAAAGGTTGATTTCTACAACAAAGACACAAAAGAAGGCAACAAGTTCTACGGCATTTATGAGAAGTTCCATAAAGACCTCAAGGATCATAAAATGGATAGTGTAACTGTAGAAAGTATTGGTGGTACAGAGTGCCAGAAATGTCACTATTAATAACATTAAAGCTTAACCGCTGATTGATCTTGTGTTGCCGGGTAATTGCAGGTTTCTAAACCTACTTCGTCAACAGCTATCAATTCAGTACAAAGTATATTACCGAATTACCGAATTATCAAACTATGAGTAATAAGAAGTACTGGCAGAGTTTCGGAGAACTGAATCAGACAGATGCTTTCACGCAATCCACCGAGAAGGAGTTTAAAGAAGAACTGCTTCCGATGGAAGAGTTGTCGAAAGAAGGTTTCCTCGACGCCAAAACGCCTCGCAGGGACTTCCTGAAATATCTTGGCTTTAGCACTGCAGCTGCTACCATTGCTGCCAGTTGCGAAATGCCCGTGAACAAAGCAGTGCCTTATTTGCAGAAGCCCGACAACGTTACACCGGGAGTGGCCAATCATTACGCCTCTACGTATGTTAATGGCGGCGATGCCATTAGTGTAGTGGTGAAACAACGCGATGGAAGGCCTATTAAGATCGAAGGAAATGAACTTTCTTCCATCACAAAGGGCGGTACCAGTGCCCAGGCACAGGCTGCTGTACTTGATCTTTATGATACAACCCGTTTACGCCATCCGTTACAAAAAGACGGCGGTAATTTTAAAGAGGTTAGCACATTTGATGCACTCGATAACATGATAGGAACCGCCATGGCAGGCGTTAGCGGAAAGCCGGTGGTATTATTAACTTCTACCATTCACTCCCCTTCTACCCTCCAGGTGGTCAGCAATTTCCTGGCAAAATTCCCGGGTAGCCGTCATGTACAATACGATGCTGTAAGCTACAGCGGTATGTTACTGGCCAACGAAGCATGTTATGGAAAGAGGGCCCTGCCTTCTTATCATTTCGATAAAGCTCAAACCATTGTAAGCCTGGGAGCCGATTTCCTCGGAACCTGGCTGAGCCCTGTTGAATTCAGCAGGCAATATGCAGAAAACAGGAAAGTAAAAGGCGAAAAGCCAACCCTCAGCCGCCATTTTCATTTCGAAAGTATGCTGAGCCTTACCGGTAGCAATGCCGACGACCGTTTTACCCACAAACCATCTGAAACCGGAGCAATTGCCCTGGCCCTGCTCGCAAAACTCGGCGGCGCTGTTTCGGCCCCTTCTCTTCCTGCGGCTGTTGCTGACGGTGTTGCCAAAGCGGCAAAAGCCCTTTCTGAAAGCAGGGGCGCTTCCCTGGTTGTATGCGGAAGCAATGATGCAAATATCCAGGTGATTGTAAATGCCATCAATGAAGCCATTGGCGCCAATGGTACCACTATCAACTGGGCCATTACGTCAAACTACCGCAAAGGAGTAGACGCAGAAATGGCACAACTGGCTGTCGACCTCGGAGCCGGTGCGGTAGGTGCATTGCTGGTATATGATTGCAACCCTGTTTACTCCTATGCAGAGGGTAAAAAACTGGGCGAAGCAATCGCTAAAACACCTGTTACCATTTCCTTCAATGGTACACTCGATGAAACAACCGAATTGTGCAAATATGTGGTTCCATCTCATCACTGGCTCGAAAGCTGGGGCGATGCAGAACCCAAAACAGGCCATATCAGCCTGATACAGCCGCTGATCAACCCGTTATTTAAAACCAGGTCTTTCCAGTCTTCTTTGATGAAATGGTCGGGCGGTGCTGCAGCAGCGGCTGTTGCCACCCCTGTTATCAAAGACAGTACAGGCGCAGTCATTGCAACACCAGCACCAGTAAACGTAGCGCCTTCTGCTGATTATGAAACATATCTTAAGAATTATTGGGTTAGCAAGCTTGGCAGTACCGATCTGTGGGATAAAGCACTGCAGGATGGTGTCATTGAAACGGCTCCTGCTACCGGTTCTGCATTGTTCAATGCAGGGAAGGTTGGCGAAGCTGCCGGTAAAATTGGATCCACCAAAGCTGGCGCCACTGAAATTGTATTATACCAAAAAGTATCCATAGGAAATGGTAGCCAGGCTAACAACCCATGGCTCCAGGAGCTTCCCGATCCTGTATCGAAAGTAACCTGGGACAACTACGCCATGATGAGCCCGGCATTGGCAAAGCAGGTAATTGGAATTGATGTGGTGAATAACCAACGCCAGGCGGATTCGTATGAAGTAACGCCCGAAAAACCTGTGGTTAAATTAACCGTTAATGGTAAATCGGTTGAACTCCCTGTATTGATTTTACCAGGGTTAAACGACGCCACCGTTGCCGTAGCATTGGGTTATGGCCGTGGCAGCGCAGATGAAAAAAATTCACTTGAAAGAATAGGCCGTTCGGCTACGGGTGCAGGTAAAAATGCTTACCCGCTTACAGTAACAGACGGAACAACTGTTATATACAACAATGCAGTTACGGTTGAAAAAACCACCAAAAACTACCCGCTTGCACAAACACAGGTGCACGGCTCTTCAGAAAACAGGCCGGTTATTTATGAAACGAGCCTGAAAAAATTTGTTGAGAAGCCATCGGGGCTGATGGAAGAAACCAAAAAAGAACTCAGTGGATTGCTGGCTGATGGTAAAACGGATTTCGTAAAAGACGGTACCATTTACCCTCATTACGAAAAGCCAGGGATCAAGTGGGGAATGAGTATCGACCTCAACACCTGTACCGGTTGCAGCGCCTGCGTTGTGGCTTGTACGGCAGAGAACAATGTAAGTGTGGTGGGTAAGATACAGGTACAACGTGCACACGAAATGCACTGGTTGCGCATCGACCGTTATTTCACCGGTGATGCTAAAAACCCGGATGTTGTATTCCAGCCCATGCTTTGCCAGCATTGTGATAATGCCCCATGCGAAAACGTTTGTCCGGTTGCTGCTACCAACCATAGCAGCGAGGGGCTTAACCAGATGACATACAACCGTTGTATCGGTACCAGGTATTGTGCAAACAACTGCCCGTATAAAGTGCGTCGTTTCAACTGGCTCGATTTCACCGGGTCTGACAGTTTCGCCGACAACCAGGAACCTTTGCGTGGAACAGAACTGGATGAAGTAGTATTCCAGATGAATGATGACCTTACCCGTATGGTGTTGAACCCGGATGTAACTGTTCGTTCGAGGGGTGTCATTGAAAAATGTTCATTCTGCGTACAGCGTTTACAAGACAGTAAACTGGAAGCGAAAAAACAACAGGACCCATCCATTGTTCGCAACGTGAAAACGGCTTGTATGCAGGCCTGCCCTACCCATGCCATCAGTTTTGGGAATGTGAATGATAAAGAAAGCGAAGTGTCTAAAGCAAGGGCCGACCAACACCGCAATTTCTATGTGCTCGAACAACTGCACGTACTGCCCAACGTTAGTTACCTGGCTAAGATCAGGAATACCGACAGGCATGTGGGTGTGGTAGAAGAGCACCATGGCCACGAAGCGGCAGGTAAACACGAAGAGAAAAAAGCAGCCGGCGCCGCTCATTAATGACCTTCCGCTGAAGGGTGCGACGCAACCAGTGGCGGGAAATGAACAAATGCCGGTAACAAAATAAAGACTAACAGCTACAGCTTATAGCTACAGCTCAAAGCTAAAAAAATATGTCATTACTCAAGTACGAATCGCAACAAAGGGAACCACTGGTAGACGGTAATAAGGATTACCACCAGGTTACGGAAGACATCATTCGCCCGATAGAAATGAAACCGAGCAGGCTCTGGTACATTGGTTTTTGGATCAGTGTGGGTTTGCTGTTGTTTGGTGCGTATAGTGTTTACCGTGAGGTTACCTATGGTATTGGCCAGTGGAACCTGAATAAAACAATCGGTTGGGGCTGGGATATCACCAACTTCGTATGGTGGGTAGGTATTGGTCACGCAGGAACGCTGATCTCTGCGATCCTCCTGCTGTTCCGCCAGGGTTGGAGAACCGGTGTAAACCGTGCGGCAGAAGCGATGACGATTTTTGCGGTGATGTGTGCGGGCCAGTTCCCGATCTGGCACATGGGCCGTGTTTGGATGGCATTCTTTGTATTACCTTATCCAAATACCCGCGGCCCGCTTTGGGTGAACTTTAATTCTCCATTGCTTTGGGACGTATTTGCGATCTCTACTTATTTCACTGTTTCGTTGTTGTTCTGGTACTCGGGGCTTTTGCCTGATCTGGCAACTGTACGTGACAGGGCAAAAACCAAACTGCGCAAATTATTATACGGGGTGGCTTCTTTTGGATGGACAGGGAGCACCAAACACTGGCAAAGGCACGAGTCGTTGTCGCTGGTACTTGCCGGCCTTAGTACACCGCTTGTTTTGTCGGTACATACGATTGTATCTTTTGACTTTGCCACCTCAGTTGTACCAGGATGGCATACCACGATCTTCCCTCCTTACTTCGTAGCTGGTGCGATCTTTAGTGGATTTGCGATGGTACAAACCCTGTTGATTGTTGTAAGAAAAGTGATGGGCTTACAGGATTATATTACGCTGGGCCATATTGAGGCAATGAACAAGGTAATTGTATTAACTGGTAGCATTGTTGGTTGCGCTTACCTCACCGAGTTATTTATTGCCTGGTACGGGCAGAACCCGTACGAATGGTATGCATTCAGCCAAAACAGGGCCAATCTCTGGAGCCCTTATGGTTGGAGCTATTGGCTGATGATGTTCTGTAATGTGGTATCTCCACAGTTGTTCTGGAGCCGCAAACTGAGGAGGAACATTACCGTTACTTTCTTCATGAGTATAGTGGTAAACATTGGTATGTGGTATGAGCGTTTCGTGATCATTGTAACATCAATTTACCGCGACTTCCTTCCATCGAGCTGGAGTACATATTATACACCTACTATTTGGGAGATTGGTTTTTACCTTGGTACGTTTGGCTTATTCTTTACTTGTTTCTTCCTGTTCGCGAAATACTTCCCTGTTATTGCAGTGGCTGAGATTAAGTCGATATTGAAGACCAGTGGCGAAAATTATAAAGTGAAAATGTCTGACATAGAAAAGTCAGACGCGGAGAAATTTTATGTTGAAGAAGTGGGGCATGCACACGCACACTAATTAAAATGATTGTTTAAAAAGAGATTCAATTAATCAATACTAGCACAGCAGCTAGTGGCAAAAGCTAAAAATATGGCTGGAGGAATTAAAAAATTTGTAGTAGGATCTTTTGATGATGAGAAAGTACTTTTTCCCGCAGTGAAAAATGTACGCAAAGCCGGCTACAAAATCCACGATGTGTATACACCTTTCCCTGTACATGGCCTTGATCATGCGATGGGAATCAGGGAAACCAGTTTGCACACTGCAGGATTTATTTATGCCATCACAGGTACCACCACTGCGCTTACTTTCATGAGCTGGGTGTTTACCAAAGACTGGCCTTTGAATATTGGTGGTAAACCACATTTTGCCCTTCCGGCCTGGATCCCTATTACATTTGAACTTACGGTGTTGTTTTCGGCCGTAGGTATGGTGCTTACTTTTTGCTATCTCTGCCAGTTATCGCCGTTTGTGAAAAAACACCATTTTCACCCCAGGGCTACCGATGACTTGTTTGTGATGGCCATTGAGTGTACAGATAAAACAAATGATGCAGAAGTGCAAAACTTCCTCGAAAGGGCCGGAGCAAAGGAAATCAATATACAGCATGCAGAAACCGGCTGGTGGATTGGCAGGTACGACAGGGAGCAAAAATTGTACAGAGACGAAAAAGGATATTAATCAAGCGCTACCAAAACAAATTTGAACTTATAAGTTTTACAGATAATGAAAAAAATTGCAGCAATATCAGCCCTGGGACTGGCCATGTTTGTAGCCTTTACTGGTTGTGGAAACAAGCGCAACCCGGGTAAAATATATATGCCCGATATGGCATACAGCCGCGGATACGAAACCTATGCATTGAGGGATTCTACCAAGTTTACCACGGCAGAAGCAGCCAGGGGCGGAAGCAAGATTTTTTACAACAATATTCCGGTTCATGGTACAATCAAAAGAGGCGAACTTTTTCCTTATACCCTTCCAAACGACAGCAATGGTTATAAGATGAGCGCCAATGTAACAAATCCGGTGTTGAGCATGACAGAAGATGAAATGAAAGAAGCACAAAGGCTTTATAATATCAATTGTGCTATTTGCCATGGTGATAAAGGAGCAGGCAATGGACCTATTGCAAGCTCAGGCAAGATTGGCGGTATCGCTAATTTAACGCTGGATACTTATGTTAAAATGGCTGATGGAACCATGTTTCATTCCATTACATATGGTAAAAACCTGATGGGTAGTTATGCTTCACAATTAGACAGAAAACAACGTTGGATGATTGTGAAATACATCCGCACCCTGCAGCCAAAAGCAGCAGCAACGGAAACAACAACAGCAGCACCTGCAACAGATACTGCTGCTGTAAAAAAACCATAAAGAAATTTAATATTTATAGTGCAGTGTACAGAGAAACGAATCGCACTGCATTCAAACTAATAAAGTTTATTTAGATGAACCATCAATTTGAATTACCGGGCAGTTACAAGAAATGGACTTGGGGATTGATAGTTGCCGGTGTGTTGGCATTGTTGTACGGCTTTATCATGTACCATCCTTTTGCGCCTGCAGGGCACGGACATGGCGGTGAGCACAGTTCCAGCACCCGTTTTTGGGCAGTTTTGCTTCAAAACAGCGTGTATTGGTTGCTCGTAGTGAATGCCTCGATGTTCTTCATCTGCGTAACCACGATGGCAATGGGGGGCTGGCAGGTAGCTATGCGCCGGGTACCAGAAGCAATTTCAAGCGTGGTTCCAATCCTTGGCATAATTACTTTTATCATATTAATGGCCATCGTTTGGGGAGGCCGCACAGATATTTACCACTGGCTCGATAAAGAAGCAGTTGCCAATGACCATATTTTAAAAGGAAAAAGCGGGTTCCTGAATCCAATTTTTTATACTGTTTGGTCTGCAGTAACAATTTTATTGTGGTGGTTACTTGGCCGTAAAATGAGGAGCATGAGCCTTGAAACAGACAAGAACGGCCCGATGGATTATGAAACAGGAAAAAAATGGATCTGGAAAAATACCGTTTGGGCTTCTTTATACACTGTATTCTTCGGCCTTACAGTAGCTTCTACTATCCCATGGTTTTGGCTGATGAGCAT
>JBPOHG010000147.1:0-14086 GCA_052035835.1 Bacteroidota bacterium
TTTTTGGAGCAGCTTTTTTCTTTGTTGCCATTTTTTTGAATTTAATTGGTTAGTAAATAATACTTAAAAATAAATACTATTTTGATATTACCAAAAAAAATATCAAAAAATTATGCAGTCGCTTCAACAGCGTTTACAGAAACAAGTGTCTTATCACCTTTTGCTTTTCTGAATTCAACCACACCATCAGTTAATGCGAAGATGGTAAAATCTTTACCAACACCAACATTTTTTCCGGGATGATAAACAGTACCACGCTGTCGAAGGATGATGTTTCCAGCCATGGCAGACTGTCCGCCATAAATTTTTACTCCCAATCTTTTGCTTTGTGAATCGCGACCGTTCTTTACGGAACCTTCACCTTTTTTATGTGCCATCTTTTAAGATTTGAATTTTGAGCGCTTGTTCAAAATTGATTAAGCAATTGCAGTTACTTTAATGTGTGTGTACTGCGTACGGTGCCCGTGCTTTTTACGGAAACCTTTTCTTCTTTTCATTTTAAAGGCGATTACTTTATCACCTTTTACCAGGTCATTAACGATTTCTGCTTTTACAACAGCATTCACATTTGCACCGCTGGTAACTGTGCTACCATTGTGTGTAAACAGTACATCAGAAAATTCCACTGCATCACCGGTTTTGCCTGCGATGTGCGGAACGTATAAGCTGTCTCCGGCTTTTACTTTAAATTGCTGGCCTGCGATTTTAACTACTGCTAACATAATATACCCAATTTAGTCCGATTTTTTCGGGAGGCAAAGGTAAGGAATTCTGCCGATTACGCACAGATTTTTATTCTTTTTTTAGAATATGTGGAAAAGAAAGGCTCTCGAGGTTTTCCCTTTAACCATGAAATTGACGCGGATCTTTCGAAATTGGCCCCAAATACTACTCGGGAGTGAATATTGTATTGATTTTCAATTCAAAACAACTTCAGCCAATACAGGGAAATGGTCGGATGAAAACCTGGTTCCCCAAATCTCCGATATGGTAGCATGTTTTTTCACCCCCAGGTTTCCCTTAATATATATGTAGTCAATTTTAGGGTGCAGGTCTCCCGTTAGCCAGCCGTTGAATGTTCCGGCCGGACCGTAATGAGGGGTTTGGCTTATAAACTCAGCATCTGTAAAATGAAATGGTTGTTGGGTATCTGTAAGCAGTTTCACTGGTTCATCTGCAGGGCCAGCATTGAAATCCCCGGTGATGATGGCGGGTAGTTTGGCTGCGATGGTATTCACTTTATTCATTAGCAGCAATGAACTCTGCCTGCGGGCTTCCTTTCCCATATGGTCATAATGGGTATTAAAAACACAAAATTGTTTTTTCGAAGCTTTGTGCATGAACTTTCCCCAGGTTACAATTCTCGGCAATGCTGCATCCCATCCCTTGCTTCCGGCTACATCGGGTGTTTGTGAAAGCCAGAAAGTAGCTGTTTCGGCAAGTGTAAACAAACTGCTGTCATAAAAAATCGCTGAAAACTCACCTTTTTCTTTTCCATCCTCTCTGCCAACGCCGGTATAGAGATAGCCAGGCAACAAAGCCTGCAACTCTTTCATTTGCCATGGCAGTGCTTCCTGTACACCAACAATGGCTGCACGGTGAAACAAAATCTGCGAAGCCACTTTGTCTTTGCGATGGGGCCAGGCATTCAAACTATCACTGGCTACATCCAGCCTGATATTAAAAGTCATTACTCTAAAACCGGGTTGTGCCGAAACTGCTAAAGCGATAAAAAGAAAGGAGAAGCCCAACAGGATTTTTTTCTGCATACAAATCATTTTAAACAAATCTACATAAGATGCTTAAATGAACACGATTAAAAGAAGGTTTATATCTTATCCTTATATTCGTATCCTGCTATGGCGATCACCAGGAAATTCTTACAATTCATTTTTAGTATTTATGCCTTTGTTGTGTTTGTGGTATTGATGTTCCTGCTCTTTCCCTTCGTAATACTCGCTTCATTTTTTGGAAAAGTGAAAGGAGGAAATATGATCTATGATATTTGCAGGATTTGGGCCGATCTGGCTTTAATTTTCTGGGGAATGCGCCACCGGAATATTTATGAGGCACCACCGGCCGGGAAACATGCTGTCATTTATGTATTCAACCATATTTCATATATGGACATCCCTTTTATGATGAAAACGTTTCGTGGTTACCCAATAAGGATACTCGGAAAGGCAGAAATGGGCAAAATCCCATTCTTCGGCTTCATTTACCGCAAATCGGTGGTCATGGTGGATAGGGAAAGTGAAGCAGGCCGCATTAGAAGTGTGCAGGAATTGAAACGGGTGTTGGCAAAAAACATCTCAATAGTTATTGCACCCGAAGGTACATTTAATATGACCCATCTCCCTTTGAAAGAATTTTATAACGGGGCATTTAAAATTGCAATAGAAACCAACACCGCCATACAGCCGGTTTTGCTACTCGATGGATATGACCGGATGAATTATCACAGCCTTTTCTCAGTAACTCCAGGCCGTTCCAGGGCTGTATTCCTCCCCCAAATACAACCGGGAAACGATGCCCATGCTTTGAAGCAGGAAACTTACCAGGTGATGGAAAAAGCGTTGATCAGGTATCATGCAAGTTGGATTAAAAGATGAAAGTGAAGCAGGAACAGGAATTAGATTTTAAGGAGCAGGCTCCAACACGATGGGCAGAAATTATCCTGCCCCTGGCATTGCCTGTTGTTTATACGTATGCCATCCCAGAACCACTTTTGAAAAAAGCATTGCCTGGCCATAGAGCCGAAGTAGTATTTGGCCCCAATAAAAAATATGCCGGCGTCATCAGGCAAATCATATCAACACAACCCCTCTACAAAACAAAACCTATTCTCAATATACTCGATGATACCGCACTGGTGTATCCAGAGCAACTGAAACTTTGGCAATGGATCAGTGAATATTATATGTGTACCGAAGGCGAAGTGATGGCGGCAGCATTGCCTGCAAATTTTAAATTGAACAGTGAAACGGTATTGATTTTTAATGATGAGGCCGGAGATGATTTCTCTGCATTGGATGAAGAGGAGTTTATTGTTGCAGAAGCACTGTTGGTACGCAAACAACTGCAATTAACAGAAGTTCAGCAATTGCTGGATGCAACGCATGTATACCCGGTGATTAAAAAGCTGATGGAGAAAAAGATTTGCTTTGCCTGGGAAAAACTAAATGAACGATATAAATCAAAGAAAGAAAATTTTGTTCAATTGCATCCCGGTTTTGAAGCGGAAGAAAAACTCGAAAGTTTACTGAACGACTGGAAAGGCGCCCCCAAACAGATGGAACTCCTGTTGGCATTTCTACACCTCTCTAAAACAGGTGGGGAAGTAGTGCAAGCTGAATTACTGAAAAAATCGGGTGCAAGTGCAGCGCAGTTAAAAAGCCTGGCAGATAAAAAAATACTGGTTGTAGAAAAAAGGGATATTGACCGCATAAAGTCTGCCCCCAAAAAAGTACATATAGATTTTGATCTTACAGCAGAACAGGATGCATCTTTATCGCAGCTCAGGGAAATTTTCCTGCACAAAAATGTATGCCTGTTACATGGCGTCACAGGAAGTGGCAAAACGCTCTTGTACATTAAATTAATGGAAGAGCAATTGTTGAACGGCAAACAAGTGATGTACCTGCTGCCTGAAATTGCACTTACGGCACAGGTAATACGAAGGTTGCAGAAACATTTTGGAGGCCACATCGCGATTTATCATTCAAAATTCAATGACCAGGAAAGAATAGAGTTGTGGAACAAAATAAGATCGGGGGAAGTGAGTATAGTGTTGGGGGCCAGGAGCGCCCTTTTTCTGCCCTTCCGGGAATTGGGGCTGATCATCGTTGATGAAGAACATGATGCCTCCTTCAAGCAGCAGGAACCTGCACCGCGTTATCATGCAAGGGATGCAGCCATTTATTATGCGTCTTTATTTGGAGCCAAAGTGTTGTTAGGCAGCGCAACGCCTTCACTGGAAAGTTATTTCAATGCTTTGCAACATAAGTATGGGTTAGTAACCATGCTTAACCGCTTCGGTGGTTTGCAACTGCCCGCAATTTCCATTGTGAATACAAGGCAGGTTGCACAAAAAGGGAAAGTAATGATCAGCCCACAGCTGAATGACGCCATTCAGTTAAATCTGGATAAAGATAAACAGGTCATCCTTTTCCAGAACAGGCGGGGTTACCATCCTTACCTGATCTGTGGGAGTTGCGGGTTTATACCTCAATGCAACCACTGCGACGTATCTCTTACCTTGCACAAATACAGTAATAAATTGCATTGTCATTATTGTGGCAGCGTTTATCCTAAGCTGGTAGTTTGCCCCGCTTGCGGCAGCAACAACTGGCTGGAGAAAAATTTTGGCACAGAAAAAATTGAGGAGCAACTGGAGGAAGCGTTTGCAAAATACAAAATAGCCAGGATGGATGTAGATAGCGTGAGGGGGAAGTCGGCACATGATAACCTCATTCAATTATTCGAACAACGCCGCATTGATATCCTCGTGGGTACACAAATGGTAGTGAAGGGGCTCGATTTTGACCATGTTGGGCTTGTTGGCATTTTGGATGCAGATGGGTTGCTCAGTTTTGCCGATTTCAGGGTAAATGAAAGGGCCTTTCAATTGATGGAACAGGTAAGTGGCCGGGCAGGCAGGAAGCATGAACAGGGAACGGTAGTGATTCAGGCGGTAAATGTGCAACACCCCATTATCCAGTTGGTACAGCAACATGATTACCGGAAATTTTATGATTTTGAAATAGCAGGGCGGCAGCATTTTTTTTATCCGCCTTTCAGCAGGATCGTATTGATTACATTGCGGCATAAAGACAAAGCTGTTGTAGCAGCTGGCGCAGATCAATTGGCCGCTTACCTTCGCCAGGATTTGAAAGACTATGTGGTTGGTCCGGCGGCTCCTGTAGTGGCAAGGCTGCGCAACCAGTACCATATGGAAGTGATGCTCAAACTTCCCAAAGAACATGGCATGGGCATTCGGTATAAGCAGGTGATCAGAAATCATATAAATATGCTGCAAAGCATCAAACAATTCAAATCTATTGCTATCATTGCAAACGTAGACCCAGTTTAATACAGTTGAAATTACAACACCATATATCGCTGCGTCCGTTCAATACATTTGGCATAAATGTATATGCACAATCATTTGCCTCATTTACTGCGTTGGAAGAATTGCTGGTTCTGCTGGAAGAAAACCCCGGTAAGGAAACTTTCATTTTAGGAGGGGGTAGCAATATCCTATTTACAAAAGATGTAAACGGGCTTGTACTTAAAAATGATATCAGGGGAATAGAAGTGGTGGCAGCAAACGATGAACATGTTTTTGTAAAAGCAGGGGCAGGCGAAAACTGGCATGGGTTTGTGCAATATTGCATCCGCCATGGGTACGCAGGTGTAGAAAACCTTTCATTGATCCCCGGCAACACAGGTGCATCGCCCATGCAAAATATCGGGGCTTATGGGGTGGAGATCAAAGATGTATTTCATTCGCTTGAAGCAACGCATATCCATGACCGTAAGCAGGTAATATTTAGCAAAGAGGATTGTGCCTTTGGTTACAGGGAGAGTGTATTTAAACGCAGGTATAAAAGCCAATTCGTGATTACGTCGGTTACATACCGCTTGCGGAAGAAGCCTTCATATAATATTTCCTACGGAGCCATTCAGGCTGAACTGGAGAAAATGGGTGTTCAGGAACTTACTATTGCGGCGGTTTCACAGGCCATAATCAATATTCGCCGCAGCAAACTTCCCGATCCTGCAATAACAGGCAATGCCGGCAGTTTTTTTAAAAACCCTGAAATCCCACGTGAAACGTTTGAAAAAATGAAGGAACAACATCCTTCCGTGATTGGGTACGAGCTTAGCAATGGCGATGTTAAACTGGCAGCTGGCTGGCTAATAGAGCAATGCGGATGGAAGGGCTTCAGAAAAGGGGATGCAGGATGCCATGAAAAGCAGGCGCTCGTACTGGTTAATTTTGGCTCGGCAAATGGTTCTGAAATATTTCAGCTCAGTGAAGAAATCCTTCAAAGTGTACAAGAACGATTTGGTGTAACCCTCGAACGGGAAGTTAATATTTATTAAAATCCCAACCCATATTGTGCAATTCATGTATTGTTGTATCTTAAAACAAAATTGACAACATGAAAACGCTTTATTCCCTGTTCATACTTTTTAGCATGGCATTGTTTACTTCCTGCAGCAATACAAAAAATACATCTCAAGGCGGTAGTGAATCATTATTTGCATACGCATGGACCCTCGCGGAGTTGGGCGGGCAGCCAGTGAACCTTAGTAACAAACCCAATATGGTTTTTACTGCAGGCAAGTTCAATCAGCTTGCCGGAAGTACCGGGTGTAACAGGATTACCGGCACATTTGAAACAGCTGCGAACAACTTTATTAAATTCCTTCCGCTGGCAACTACCAAAATGGCATGCCTTGGTGAAAACCTGGAGAAACAATTCCTGGATGTTTTATCAAAGGCAAATATTTTTAGTATAGAAAATGGTAAACTCACCTTGAGCAATGGGGCAATAGTATTGGCACGATTCAACGGAACTGCCATTGAATCACAAACACCCGGCAACTCAAATACGGCAGCAAAACTCAATGGCACATGGGAGCTGAATTATATAACCGGGCCTCGTATAGCATTTAATGGACTGTTCCCTAATAAAAAACCGCAATTGGTATTCGCATTGCCCAGCACTGAAGCAGGCGGACATACAAGTTGCAATAGCTTCAGCGCCAGGTTTACCCTGAAGGGCGATAATATCAGTTTTGCAGATCCTACGTCAACCTTGATGGCTTGCCCGGGTGCAGGAGAAGCAACTTTTCTTAAAGCGCTTAAAACAGTAACAAAGTATGCAGTTGAAAATGGGAATACGCTGGTATTAATGGCAGGGGAGATTCCTGTAATGCGATTCGTAAAAAAATAAAAATGTCATAACATACAAGTGAAAGCCCGGCTTGATACCGGGCTATTTTTAATTAAAATCTTCTGCGTTGTAGTCATCTTCTTCAGCAGGAATATCCCCCATGTTTAACATGCTTCCCATCAGGTCTTTAAAGGCGATCTTGCCTTCAAACATTTTTTTACTGATAAGCGAATAACCTGCCAGCCCATGGAGAACGAATTCCATCAATAGGGCATGTTCTTTTTCATCGGCAGTGTGATAAAATTTTTTTACCAATGCATGTAACCCATCCACTTTATACAGAAGGCTTATTTTATCACTGTCTTTGGTGTCGAGGAAAATATTGAGCTCATTCCCTGCATCAAACCACCGGATGACACTCTTGTAGGGGTTTTCGTCTTTAGTGGCTTCCTTTCCACGCTTCTTTTTAAGAGAATCAGGATTGGGGAAATATTGTACGAACTGTGTACGTATTGCTTTTTCTACAAGGTTATAAGCAACCTGGTACGGGCCTTCCTGTTCGCCTTCATAAACGAGTTCAATTTTCCCGGTGATAGAAGGGATGATGCCTGCCAGGTCGCTCAGCCATACCTGTGTATTGGGTTCGGCATGTATGAGTGCCCTTCTTTCGGCACTGCTGATGGCATTTTCATAGGCAGAAATCGTGAGTCGTGCACTTACACCACTTTTTTTATCAACCAACTCGCTTTCCCGGGCTTCAAATGCTACTTGCTCAATCAGTCTTTTAATAAGGTCACTTACATTTACTTTTTGATGCTGTGCTTCTATAATAGCCGCTTCCTGCGCAGTGATGGCAAGTGCAGTGTCTACGGTTTTGGGGTAATGGGTAAGAATCTGGCTTTGGATCCTGTCTTTGAGTGGTGTAACAATGCTGCCCCTGTTCGTGTAGTCTTCAGGGTTAGCTGTAAATACAAAAAGGATATCCATTGGCATCCTTACTTTAAACCCACGTATCTGCAAATCTCCTTCTTCCAGGATATTAAACAATGCAACCTGTATCCTTGCCTGCAGGTCGGGGAGTTCATTGATCACAAAAATGCTGCGGTTGCTGCGGGGAATAATTCCATAGTGTAAAACCCTTTCATCGGCAAAGCTAAGTTTGAGATTGGCAGCTTTGATAGGGTCTATATCACCAATCAGGTCTGCCACACTCACATCGGGGGTTGCCAGTTTTTCGGCGTAGCGTTGAGAACGGTGCATCCATGAAATGGGGGTGTCTTCTCCTTTTTCATTTAGCAGGTCAATGGCATACCTGGATACCGGGAAGAATGGGTCGTCATTGATTTCACTGCCAGCAATAACGGGGATGTATTCATCCAGCAATTCGGTCATCTGCCTGGCCATCCTGGTTTTGGCCTGGCCACGTAAACCTAAAAATAATATGTTGTGCCTGCTGAGCAACGCCCTTTCGGTATCGGGTATAACACTGTCTTCATAACCCAGGATACCCGGGAAAGGGTTTTGTTTCAACTGGATTTTTTTGATGAGGTTTTCCCTGATCTCTTCTTTTACCTGCCTGGAAACATACCCGCTTTTTTTTAATTCGCCGAATGTTTTTATTGTTGTAATGTTCATATTGTCGTATTGCCTGTTGGGCATAGCGTATATGCCTTTTTGTTAGTAAACTGTTTTTCTTTTGCCACTTTCAAAATCCCGGAAAATGAATGCACCAAGTTTATCAAGCGATGCAAAAAATGCTTTGCCATGGTTGGCCTCTGTAAATTCCTGTACAAACTTTTGCAGGTAGGGGTCGCTTGCAATCATGAAAGTAGTAATTGGTATTTTCAATTTCTTACATTGTATGGCAAGGCTCATACAGCGGTTCATGATTTTCCGGTCGATCCCAAAACTGTTTTTATAATACTTTTTACCCTCTTTCAGGCAGGTAGGCTTGCCATCGGTAATCATAAATACCTGCTTGTTTGGATTTTTTCTTTTTCGTAAAATTTCCATCGCCAGTTGCAAACCTGCAACCGTATTGGTATGATATGGCCCTACCTGTAAATAGGGGAGGTCTTTGATTTCAATCGTCCATGCATCGTTTCCAAAAACTATAATATCGAGGGTGTCTTTGGGGTATTTTGTCTTGATCAATTCACTCAGCGCCATGGCTACTTTTTTCGCAGGGGTGATCCTGTCTTCGCCATATAAAATCATCGAATGCGAAATGTCTATCATCAATACAGTGGAGGTTTGCGATTTAAAATCTGTTTCCCTGATTTCGAGGTCATCTTCATGCATCATAAATTGATCGATGCCATGGTTTACCTGTGCATTTCGTATGGAACTTGTGAAATCGATTTGTTCCATCGCATCCCCAAATATGAACGGCCTTGTTTCCGGGTTGCTTTCATCCCCGGTACCGTGTTTAAATGTACTGTGGTTGCCCTGCTTTGTTTTTTTTATTTTTCCAAAAATCTCGTCCAGGCTTTTTTTGCGGATGCTTTGTTCGGTTTTGGATGTGATGCGGATGTTGCCATCGGGGTGCTTCTCATCAATAAAGCCTTTTTCTTTGAGGTCCTCAATAAAGTCGCCTATCGCATAATCATCATTGGTGAGTTTGTACTCTTTATCAAGCTCATTGAGCCATTGCAATGCTTCATTATAATCCCCGCTGGTATATGTGAGCAATTGCAGGAAGAGGTCGAGCAGTTTTTCAAAACTGCTTTTCTGGTTCGATGAAGGATCGTATTTCGAAAAATGAAAGGAGCGCATGGTGTTTACAGTACAATGTACGTAACAATATGCTTATCTGTTTGTTTGTTTAACGTTAAAAAAAGCCCCGCTCAATGGCGGGGCTGATGTATTAAAATAATGAGTCTATGGGTTGCTGTCGGCTGGCTTAACTGGTGTCGTTTGCAATGTTTGGCCGTTCTCCTGTGGCATGATTGGCTGCGGTGATTTATACCGCTGTTCCAGTTCCATTAATCCACGTAACAGGTTTGCATTGCGTTCTTCTTCCGAACTTAAAGAACCGCGTTTATTATCGGGGAGTCCCTGGTAATAAGCCACCTGTTGTTCCATGTCTTTTTTCAATGATTTGCTGATCTTGTCAGCCAGTTGCATATCGCCGGCTTTATAAGAAGCATAGAGCATTTGCATAGCAATCTGGTTATGTTGCTGGAACCTGCTCACCATTCCGTAAGGAATGTTTTCATCCAACATCATCTTGTCGCAGCGGGCGAGCATTTTCTTAGCTTCTTCTTTCTTACCTGCGTCGGCGAGATTGCCGGCTGCTTGCGCATAAGCGAGTCGGATGCTGTTGAGGTGGCGCCTGTTCTCTTCATCAAAATAAACCCCTTTCTTATCGGCGTTACCGAATACAAATTTGTTCATTAATTTGTCCATTACCCATTCCTGGTTTACTTCACTGTTATCTACCGGTACCAACCTATAGGTTAAACCATCCTGGCGCAGGTAATTTCCAAATCCAAGTTCACCGTAAGGCGATGTAAAATAAATCGGGCGTGTCCATTTATTGGCAGCAATGATGTTGAGGATTGCTGCATCATTCTTGTAGAGGTAATTTTTTTCAATGGTAAACCTGATTTCACTCAATACACTGTCATTGGCATTTACAGTGCCATTTTGCCTTACAAGGTTTACATCCACTGGTACCGATACTTTCTGGCTGGGGAAGGTATTGATGATATCTCCTTCCTGCAATACTGCTCCTTTTGCCGGATCATCAGAACCTGCATAATCTTTCATCATGGTGTAGAGGTCCATGTATTGGTTTTTATCCGCTAGTATATTGGGGTTGAATCGAACTACATCCCTGGTGGAAGCTTCAATTTGAGCTGCCGACCAGATGGGGTCTATCGGGTCACTATTATTTACTTTATACCTTAACTGATTAATGTACCAGTCTGTACCTAGCAAGCTGCTGTTGATCACCCGGATATCCTTGCGTACACCTTCTACTTCCTGTGCATACCATAAGGGGTAGGTATCATTGTCGCCAAAAGAGATGAGAATGGCATTGGGGGCACAGCTTTCCAAATAATCAGTAGCAAGGTCCCTGGCCAGTACTTTGTTGCTGCGGTCATGGTCATCCCATTCCTGGCTGGCCATCAGCACGGGTACAGCAAGGAGGCAGATGATCCCAGCCGCCATCCCGGCCGCCTGCATATTTTTAATAACATATGCCTGTAGCATTTCACGTACATACAAAACGCCCAGCCCAATCCAGATGGCAAATGCATAAAACGAACCTACATATGCATAGTCACGCTCACGGGGCTGGTTACCCGCCTGATTAAGATAGAGGCAGATCGCAAAACCGGTGAAGAAAAACAACAGGCCTGTTACCAATGCATCTCTTTTATCTTTTTTAATTTGATAAAACAGCCCAATCAAACCAAGAATAAAAGGCAACATGAATAACTTGTTGTTTGCTTTGTTATGCTTGATGCTGTCGGGCAACGTGTCCTGGTTTCCAAGGCGGATATTATCATAAAAACCAATTCCGGTTTTCCAGTTGCCATCTCTCACATTGCCCATATTGGTTCCCTGTATATCATTTTGTTTTCCGGCAAAATTCCACATGAAATAGCGCCAGTACATCCAGTTGATCTGGTAACTTCCAAAGAATTTAATATTCTCCATCATTGTTGGCGGCCTTTCCCAATTTCCCTGCTGGTCGCGGCCTATTTCAATGAAGCTGGCATAATAGTCGGCATGGCCCTGGTCATTGCTCTGGTCCCACATTCGGGGGAAAAAATGTTTATCCTCAGGGGCATACACATATTCTACTTTTTGGCCGTTCTTTTCATATTTGCCATTCGACTTAACATAGGTTTTGGTGATTTTTGCATCTTGTATTTGTGCAGTAAAATCCTGTCCGTACAAAATGGGCCAGTCGCCGTATTGTTCACGGCTTACATAGCCAACAAGGCTCACGGGATTGTCTACATTAAACATATCTACTGAAGGATCGGCACTGCTCCTCACCATGGTAGTAAAATAGGTAGAGTAACCCAAGAGCATAAACGAAAAACACCAGAGGCCGAGTTTCAGGAAGTTCCAGTTCTTTTTATTGGCGGTACGCAAACCGAAGTATATGATAACGCCTATCAACACAAAGAAAAATGCAAAACCGGTAAAGAATGGCAACCCAAAACTGTTTACGAAAAGCACATCCATATTTCCGGCCCCTTTGATGCTCCACTGGATCACCGCTTTTTGTACGAGCCCGGTGATGATGCAGCCAATGATAAAGGCATAAAATGTGCCCCATTTAGTAGCATTGTAGCGTTTGAAATAATAAATGATAACGATCGCCGGAATAGTTAAGAGGTTGAGCAGGTGAACGCCAATGGAAAGGCCCATCAGGTAAAATATGAGGATGATCCAGCGGTCGGCCTTGGTGAAATGCCCTTTGATTCCCTGTTCCTGTTCTTCGGTAACATTGTGTTCCCATTTAAGCATGGCCCAAAAAACCACGGCTGTAAAGAAGGAAGACAATGCATATACTTCCCCTTCAACAGCACTGTACCAGAATGAATCTGAGAATGTGTAAGCAAGTGCGCCAACTACACCTGCCGCCATGATACCAATGATTTTTTCATTGTTGAGGGTGGTGCCGTCTTTTTGAACAATTTTACGGGCAAAGTGGGTGATGGTCCAAAACAGGAATAAAATGGTAAACCCGCTGGCCAATGCACTCATCAGGTTGATGCCGGTAGCTGCATGTTGCGCATCAAAAGGGATCATAAAAAGCCTGCCGATCAAAACAAACAGTGGGGCACCAGGCGGGTGCGGGATTTGTAGTTTGTAGGCACTGGAGGCAAATTCGCCGCAATCCCACAAACTGCCGGTAGCTTCCATGGTCATGATATATACCGAACAGGCAATGAGGCAAACCAGCCAGCCGGTAATATTGTTGATACGCTTAAAATTCATATAGTTATCGGTTATAAGTGGGCAAATATAATCATGTTTGCTTTTTTGTGTTCACCTCTTGTAATATTTATAACTGTTGTTACTTTGAGGGCGGATACTATTTTTTTGAAATTGTGCGAAATATACAAGGGGATGCCTTGTTATTGATGATGATTACTTTGCATTGAAATGAAAAAAGCCTTCCTTCAACTACATATTGCGGTTTTTCTTGCAGGTTTCACGGCTATATTGGGAAAGTTGATTGCACTCAATGAAGGGCTGTTGGTTTGGTACCGGCTACTGCTTACAGTAACGGTTTTGATTGGTATCTTAAAGTTCAGGAAGGAGCTTGTAAAAATTCCCTGGATAGACATATGGAAGATAGCCGGCGTAGGGGTAGTGATCGCAGTGCATTGGGTGTCTTTTTACGGAAGTATTAAATATGCCAATGCTTCTGTGGCCCTGGTGTGTTTATCGGCAGCGGGATTTTTTACAGCGTTGATAGAACCGATTGTACTAAGAAGGCCGGTTGTGGGGGCAGAGTTGGCATTGGGTATCTTGGCCATAGCCGGTATTTACATCATTTTCGATTTTCATCCTCAATATAAATTGGGGATCCTTTTTGGAATCCTATCGTCTTTTGGCAGCGCATTGTTTCCGGTATTAAATAAGGAGTTACTAAAACGTTTCCCCTCCCGGCTATTAACCGTGTATGAATTGGGGGGCGGGTTTTTTGCCCTCAGTTTGATGCTTCCGCTTTACCTGATGGCTTTTCCGGCAGCATATTATTTTCCAACGCTTTCCGACTGGGGATGGCTCCTGGTACTGGCAATTTTTTGTACCGTGATTAGTTTTGATTTGCAACTCAACGCTTTAAAGAAAATCTCTGCTTTTACAGCCAATCTTACGTATAACCTTGAACCAGTGTATGGGATCATACTGGCATTTCTCATTTTTCATGAGAATGAACAACTTCATGGCCAGTTTTACCTGGGCTTATCGCTGATTGTGTTAGCGATTGTATTGCAGATGGTTAGGGTACTGAAGCAGTCGAAGGGTTATAAAAAATGAATGCGGTAACCAACCGTGGCAAAAGCTTTGAACATTGCGCTTACCCCACAATATTTCTCCTGTGAAAGGTTCACCGCTTTTTCCATTTTTGGCTGGTCGGCCACATCAATCCTGATATGGTAAACAATCATTACGTCTTTGTATATTTTTGGATGATCTTCTGTGAG
>JBPOHG010000039.1:0-2053 GCA_052035835.1 Bacteroidota bacterium
ACGTGAAGGATTATTTTGAATTGGATGAACCGGTCCCTTTTATGGAAAAAGTATTTCCTATCAAAAAGGAAAAACAGGCTTCGATACCGGCTGTGACGCACGTAGACGGGTCGGGCAGGTTGCAGGCAGTGGATAAGAATGTATCCCCCCGGTATTATGCACTCATTGATAATTTCAGGAAAAAAACCGGTGTGCCCATTTTACTCAATACTTCATTTAATGAAAATGAACCCATTGTAAACAAGCCAGAAGAAGCGCTTGACTGCTACCTGCGAACACAAATGGATATGCTCGTTATGGAGAATATTGTAATTACAAGAAAATAAGCCGGTGATTCGGGCTTTTCGCGATAAAACTTTATCATTGTATTGGCAAGCACCCCTTTAATGAAAGTAACGCTCATCACAGTAACGTTTAATTCCCAACGCCACCTGGAGGATTGTATTCGCTCGGTTATGCAGCAGCGTTACCCTGATATTGAGTATATTATTATTGATGGTAAGTCAACAGATCATACGATTGATATCATTAAAAAGTATGAAACCGGGATTTCAAAATGGATTTCAGAAAAAGACAAGGGCATGTATGATGCCATCAACAAAGGAATGGCCATCGCTACAGGGGATGTAATTGGCATCCTAAACAGTGACGATATGCTGGCATCGCCTGATATTGTTGGCGTGATAGCCGAAGCGTTCATTCAAAAAAACGTAGACAGCATTTATGGCGACCTTGAATACGTTGATGCTGAAAATACGGATAAGATATACCGTATCTGGAAAGGGAAACCTTACCGGAGGAGCCTGTTTACAAAAGGCTGGATGCCAGCGCACCCTACTTTCTATTTTAAAAGGGAATTACTGAAAAAATATGGAGGCTATGAAACACATTATTTCAGTGCTGCTGATTATGAGTTCATGGCCCGTTACTTGTATAAGTACAGGATCTCATCTTATTATATTCCATCGCTGATTGTGAAAATGAGAAGGGGTGGCCAAAGCAATAGCAACATACGGATGAGGCTGAGGGCCAACCGTCGCGATTACCTTGCAATGAAGCGCAACAATATTCCTTTTGCTTTTTTTGTTTCGATACTCAAGCCATTGAGTAAATTACACCAGTATTACAGGAAGTAAATTTATATTATTAAGTACCTCATACATGTTCTCATTCTTCAAGAAAAAGGAATCGATCTCCGAAAGCAGTTATTTCCCGCTTGAGAAAGATATACATTCTCATATCCTTCCAGGGATTGATGATGGCTCCCCAGACGTTAAAACTTCTATCCAGCTGATCAAAGGATTAATGGCAATGGGAGTGAAGCGGTCGATAGCTACCCCACATGTAATTGGGGATATGTACCGCAATACTCCGCAAACCATCAATAAGGCCCTTACAGAACTGCAAACCGCACTTGCTAAACAAAAGATCAATTTTGAAGTGAGCGCTGCAGCAGAATATATGCTGGATAGTTATTTCTTTGAATTGTTGAATGGGCCTGAAAAACTACTTACAGTTAAAGACAATATTATTCTTACTGAATTTTCTTATGCTTCCATGCCCGATGACCCAGGCAAATTGTCCTTTGCTATTATCATGGCAGGGTATACCCCAATCCTCGCACATCCCGAGCGGTACCCATATTATTATGGTAACAATAAAATGTACCACCACCTCGCCGATCTCGGCTTTCAATTACAGGTAAATCTATTGTCACTCACAGGTTATTATGGAAAAGATGCCGCAAAGGTTTCACAGTATATAATTAAAAACGACCTTGCTTCATATATTGGTACCGATTTGCACCATGAACGACATTTAAATGCACTGAGTGATCCAAGAAACCGGTCTATTTTTAAAAAGGTACTTTCACACAAAAAGTGGAACCAATTGTAATGCAACAGGATAATTTAATTCGTTAGATAAAATAGCGTGAAAAAAATCATTCAAAAAATAAAAGGCAAATCCACTTTTAAGGGTTCCGGTACTTATTGGAACGACCGCTATAGCACCGGTGGAAATTCGGGCCGGGGTTCATATGGAGAACTGGCTA
>JBPOHG010000217.1:0-8750 GCA_052035835.1 Bacteroidota bacterium
CTTTTATAGTAGGTAATCAAAACTTTCTTTCCCAGGGAAATGGAGGGTCGCTTTTCACCAGTTTAACCAGTAGTATCGGGGGCATGATCAGCAGCCTGCTTACGAATTTCCTCAACCGTGAGTTGGAAAACGCAACCAATGGCGTACTGTCTACTTACATAGATATTAACCCTACACTCGACCTTCAGAAAAGCGCTGCCCAGCTTCAGGCCAATGTGAGGGCAGGTTTAAAAATACTCCTGAGCAACAGGCTCATTGTATTGGTGGGCGGTAACCTCGACTACAACAATTCATCATACGTACAGCAACTCGATCGTAAAGGGTTGCTCACACCAGATATAACCATCGAATGGCTCATCAATAAAGATGGTACGCTTCGTATCGTAGGATTCAACCGCAGCAGCATCGACTTTACACTCAGCCAACGCAACCGTTCGGGTATTCAATTGTCGTACAGGAAGGATATAGACAGGCTTTCCGACATTTTCCGCAGCAGGAAAAAACTTGAACAAAAGAACCTTCCAAAAAAAAACCAGGGAGGCGAGTAACCCTATAAGCCATTTAAAATTTCGTGGCCCAATTTGTCTCTTTTTGTGAGGAGGTATTTTTGATTGTGGGTATTGGGCTTAATTTCAACCGGTACGGTTTCCGTTACCTCAAGTCCATAACCCAGTATACCGGCACGTTTGCGTGGATTGTTGGTAATCAGCCGCATTTTTGTAATCCCGAGTTCGCGGAGGATTTGGGCGCCAACACCGTAATCCCTTTCATCCATCCCAAAGCCAAGTTTTAAATTAGCTTCTACGGTATCAAGCCCTTCTTCCTGTAACTTATATGCTTTGAGTTTATTAATCAGTCCAATCCCCCTCCCTTCCTGGTTCATATACAATACCAGCCCCTTTCCTTCAGTTTCTATCATTTGGAGCGCATGGTGAAGCTGGTCGCCGCAATCGCAACGAAGTGAACCGAGGATATCTCCGGTCATACAACTGCTATGAACCCTTACAAGCACTGGTTCGTCCTTCTTCCAGTTTCCTTTTTTAAGGGCCATATGGGTTTCACCGGTATTCAACTGGGTAAATGCAATGAGTTCAAAACGTCCGTATTTTGTAGGCATTTCTACCCTAACTTCCTCACGGATAAGGGTTTCTGCTTTCAGACGATATTCGATGAGGTCTTTGATGGATAAAATTTTAAGGTTGAAACGGCTGGCAATTTCCATCAGTTGAGGCAGCCGGGCCATGGTTCCATCTTCATTCATGATCTCCACCAGTACCCCGGCCGGTTCAAAACCTGCGAGCCTGGCCAGATCAATCGTAGCTTCGGTATGGCCGGAACGGCGTAAAACACCCCCTCTTTTAGCTCTTAATGGGAAAATATGCCCGGGGCGGCCCAGGTCTTCCGGGCGGGTTGCGGGATCAATCAGGGCTTGAACCGTTTTAGCCCGGTCGTGTGCAGAAATACCTGTGGTACAACCATTTCCAAGCAAATCGATACTTACGGTAAACGCCGTTTCATGCAAAGATGTATTATCAGTAACCATGGGCTGAAGGTTCAGTTCAACACATTTTTCTTCCGTTAATGGGGCACAAATCAATCCACGGCCGTGGATACTCATAAAATTGATGATTTCGGGGGTTACGTTACGGGCTGCAGTTACAAAATCCCCTTCATTTTCCCGGTCTTCGTCATCTACAACTATCACCAGTTTCCCCTGCCTGATATCTTCCAGTGCTTCTTCAATACGGTCGAGCATATTAATTTTCTTTGATACAAAGTTAATGAGGTTTCGGGCACCAGCTTGGTATGTTTTCGCTTTTCGAAACCACAGTCGTCATTTCAATAACATTTTGATAATACAAAGGTTGTAAAAGGCATGCAGCCTTTTGGTCATACACATTGCCTGTGACTTTGTTAATAAATGTTAACGTTTGTTCAACGATTATTCGCTTTCTTTGCCAAGTAAAACATTTAACTATGTATTTTAAAAGAACCCTTCTTACTTTACTTGTAGCATTTGCTATGAGCACCCCCCTGTTTGCACAAGTTACCACCAGCAGCATGAGTGGTTACATTAAAAATTCAAAAGGGGAAGCCCTGGCCGGAAGCAGTATCAAACTGGTACATACTTCAACCGGGACTGTTTATACAACCGCTTCAGGAAAAGATGGCCGTTTTAACTTTGTTAACCTCATTCCCGGCGGTCCTTATAATATTGAGATAACGTACGTTGGATATAACAATTACACAGAATCGGGCATTAATCTTCCATTGGGTGAAAATACAAGGTTAGATGCTGCACTCAATTCCAGTGTATCAACGATTGCTGAGGTTGTAGTAGTAGGTACTTCCACTACGAGGAAAAAAACCGGCGCATCCACCAGTGTTAGTAAAGAAAGGATAGCTGCATTGCCAACATTATCAAGGAGCATCCAGGATTATACCAGGCTCACACCGCAGGCAAATGGCAATTCATTTGGAGGAATGAATAACCGCTTTAATAATATTACGATTGATGGTGCTGTAAATAATGATGTTTTTGGTTTATCAGGAAGCGGAACTCCTGGCGGGCAAGCATCAACAACGCCAATTTCGTTAGATGCGATTCAGGAAATCCAGGTAGTATTAGCTCCATATGATGTGTCGTACGGAAACTTTACTGGCGGCGGTGTAAATGCTGTCACCCGTTCTGGTACCAATAAACTGGAAGGTTCAGTATATGGTTTCCTTCGCAATCAAAGCACTGTTGGAAAGGACCCCATATCTGGACTGAAAACAGCGAAGTTTTCCGACAAGCAAATTGGTATGAGAATCGGAGGGCCAATTATCAAGAACAAAGTTTTCTTCTTCCTGAACGGTGAAATGGCCAGGAGAAATGCCCCCACTATCTTCAACGCTGGAGACACCAACGCATTACTGAATGTTGAAACAGCACAGGCGTTGGCAGATACACTTAAAAACAGGTACCAATATGACGCCGGCACCATATCTGCTTTTGATGCGGCTACCGAAAGTGATAAAATATTTGGTCGCCTCGATTGGAACATTGGCAGTAAACACAGATTCACCATCAGGCATAATTACATTAAAGCATTTGATGATAATATTTCAAGATCTACTACCCTTTTCAGGTATGGAAATAATACCTACAGGTTTAATAATACACAAAACATTACAGTAGCAGAATTAAGAAGCAGGTTCGGTTCCAGATTTTCAAATAGCCTCATAGTTGGTTCACACAAGATCCGTGACTTCAGGACGATATATGGCAACTTATTCCCTTCCATTGAAATCAATGTTGGATCAGGAGTAGTGCAGGTTGGTTCTGAAAGAAGTTCGGCCGCCAATGAACTGGATCAGGATATTTTTGAGATCACAGACAACTTCAAGATTTTTAAGAATAAGCACACCTTCACCATTGGAACCCACAATGAATTTTTTAAATTCAGGAACCTTTTCATCAATAACTTCAATGGCAGGTGGAGATTCCAGAGCCTGGCAGATTTTTATGGTAACTTCCCCAGGCAATTTGATGTAATTTATTCAGCAGATAAATCTAACAACGAAAAGCCTGCAGCTATTTTTAAAGCTGCTCAAATTGGGTTTTACATTCAGGACGAAATTCAATTCAATCCGCAATTCAGGCTTACGTTGGGTTTAAGAGCTGATATGCCAGTAATCAACTCAACACCTGGTTATAATAAGGCTGTAGATTCAACTTTCGGTGGATTATACAATACCCAGTTCGTCCCTAACAAACAATTACTTTGGGCACCAAGGGTTGGTTTTAATTATGATATTGAGGGCAATCAAAAAACAGTCTTCAGGGGAGGAATTGGTGTATTTACCGGAAGGATCCCATTTGTGTGGATTTCAAATCAGTTTTCAAATACAGGATTATTGTTTAAGACAATTAGCCAAACCGACAACACTCCAACCAGTGCACCATATGATGTAAATGGAGGGAATGGATTTAATCCATTCCCAGATCAACAAAGTAGTTTAGGCAGTGGGGGCACTTCATTTGAAGTTAATCTCATTGACAGAAAATTCAAACTACCCCAGGTGATGAGATTAAACCTGGCTGTTGACAAAAAATTGGAAAAAAACTACAACCTTACATTTGAAGCTATTTATTCAAAAACACTCAACAATATTTTTTATACTGATGTAAACCTGAAAGACCCTGTTGGCATCGTAGATCAGGCATATAATAATGGAGCAGATAAACGGATTGCTTACGGTGCAAATAACAATGCAAGAAGGAAAAATCCATTGATCACCAATGCTATCCTGTTAAGCAATACCAGCAAAGGATATTCCCTCAACTTAGGTTTCACTGCAAATAAAACTTCAAAAAGAGTATTTGCACAGGTTGCTTACAACTATAACATGGCTACAGACAGAAGCAGCGCAGCCAGTTCTACTGCTTTATCAAACTGGGAGTTTGTACAAGTGGTGGGTAATCCGAACGACCCGCAACTGGCAACTTCAAATTATCAGTTGAAACATCGCTTCACCAGCATTTTTTCTTACAATATTGAATATGCAAAACACTTTAAAACAACTGTTTCATTGTTTTACAACGGTAACTCTGGCCAACCATTTACCTATTTAGTGAACGGAGATTTAAATAGCGATGGCCGTTTTGGAAATGACCTGGTGTATGTTCCATTGAATGCTTCACAAATCAAATTTGTTGACCGATTAAGTTCAAACGGCCAAACTGTAATTTCAACAGCTGCTCAGCAAGCTGCTGCCTTTGAAGATTTTATTAATAACGATAAATATCTTTCAAAAAGAAGGGGCAAGTATACAGAAAGAAATGGAAGAAGCACTCCATGGGAACATGTCATAGATGCCAGGATTTCACAGGACTTTTATGTAATGGTTAATGGGAACAAACATGACCTTCAACTGACCTTTGATATTTTTAATTTAACAAACCTGCTCAATAAAGATTGGGGAAGGCAGTATTTTGTAAATAACCAGGCTTACAACCTGTTATCCACAGTAAACAGAACATCGGGCCCATTCATTGGAAAGGGTTACAACTTTACTCCTGGCGACCCTTGGACCCCTACATTCGGTTCAAGGTGGCAGGGGCAGATTGGTATCAGGTATAGTTTTAATTAATATTGATCCCTATCACATCATATCAAAAAAAAGAACGGAATTCCGTTCTTTTTTTTTGATATGTAATTTTTACTTCTCTCGCCCCCACGCCCATTTCAAGAAAAAAGGAAAAGCCCTGGCCCAGGTGGGAACATCATGCTTGCCATCTTTCAATTCAAGGTAATAAATATCTTTTTGAAGGTCATAACCTTTCTTTTTTAACTCCTGCATCAAACTAACGGTATCGTCTATAGCATCAATGACTCCATTATTGTTGCGATCAGC
Source organism: Bacteroidota bacterium (assembly GCA_052035835.1). Lineage (GTDB taxonomy): Bacteria > Bacteroidota > Bacteroidia > Chitinophagales > Chitinophagaceae > Ferruginibacter. The sequence continues at coordinate 5,401 of JBPOHG010000217.1, forward strand.
GGTTTCATCCATCGTACCTACTTCAAAGAAAAATTTCAGCCAGGGGCTGTAAACACCTTCTCTTACCTGCCGATGCATGATCCTGTCTGTTTCTTCATTGAAATCTTCATCGTCCTGGTCTTTGTCGCGCCACCATAATGACCCGCTAAATACAGCTGCTGCTGAAAACTCCCTGGGGTTATTCCAAACAATATCCAGCGCATTCAATCCCCCTAATGAAAAACCGGCAAAGGTTTTATGTTCAAAGGAAGGAACTTTGTATTGTTGCCTGATAAACGGGATCAATTCTTGCAGCACAAATTTTTCATATAGGGCGGCTTTTGCGCCTCTTCCTTTATAATCTAGTACCCTGGCGGTACCATATTCATTCTTCCGGTCTGTTGAACAATGAATACCTGCACAAAATATGGGGTTGATTTCATTTCCCGAATACAACTCATCCAGGATATCTTCATACTGCATCGTACGCAGGTCCTGCCCGTCATTTACCAGCAACAAACTCAGTTTTGAGAAATCTTTGATTTGCGCCGGAAGGTAGCAATCAACGGTCACTTCCCGTTTAAGGTGTTTAGATATAATCTGATGTGTTTGTACAAGTACGGCACTTGTTTTATTCTCCGGCATAAGCCTCAAAAATACAAAAACCGCCCATAGCCTCATAGCTAAAACATAATTTGTTTTATTGACCCTTAAAAAATATATTTGGAAACATTTAATATAGTCCTCAATTAAACATAAAAATGTATGAAAAAGATTGGCATGTTATTCGGAAAAGAACGCAGTTTCCCCGAAGCTTTTGTTGAAAGAGTAAACAGTAAAAAAGTTGCCGGAGTAATGGCCGAACCGGTTCGAATTGATAAAGTCATGCAGGGCGAAGCCAGCGGATATGCCGTAATATTCGACAGGATATCCCAGGATGTGCCTTTTTATCGTGCCTTTCTTAAAAATGCGGCTTTGTGCGGAACGGCTGTGATCAATAACCCCTTTTGGTGGAGTGCCGATGAAAAATTTTTCAATAATTGCCTGGCCACTAAAATAGGCGTACCTGTACCAAAAACAGTCATACTTCCTTCCAGGGACCTGCCACCAGATACATCCGCTGAATCATTTTCAAACCTTGCATATCCCCTTGATTGGGATGGTATATTTAAATACATCGGTTTCCCGGCTTACATGAAACCTTTTGCTGGTGGCGGATGGAAAAGTGTTTACCAACTGAATAGCGTAGACGAATTCTTTGAAAAGCATGCCGAAACCGAGCAACTTGTGATGATGCTCCAGGAAGAAATTAAATTCGAGGAATATTACCGCTGTTATTGCATCGGCGGAAAATATGTGCGCATCATGCCTTATGAGCCCCGCAACCCACATCACCTGCGTTATGTATCAGATTTCAAACCCAGCCCCGAGCGCTTTAAAGAAATGGAAGATATCGTACTTCGCATTTGCAGATACCTGGGATATGATTTTAATACGGTAGAGCTGGCGGTGAGAAATGGTGTGCCTTATGCCATTGATTTTTGCAACCCTGCCCCGGATGCAGATGTAAACAGTGTTGGGCAAGAGAATTTCGACTGGGTAGTTGAAACTGCTGCCAATTATGCGATTGAAAAAGCCCTTGCACATGTTGATGGCGCCGATAACCTTACCTGGGGCGAATACATCAAGAGAAGTTCTGCCAAACAGAAATTATATTAAGGACTACGAAAAAGGGTATGTGTTCTCATAACGGGAAAGCATACCCTTTTTAACTTCTATATCTACAAAAAAAATATTCATGGCAAATTTATCCTATAAACATTTTACGATTGGAGTGGAAGAAGAATACATGGTAATTGACCCTGTTACCAGGGAATTGAAAAGCCATGAACAGAAAATTGTGCACGAGGGGCAAAAAGTAATCAAGGACAAGGTAAAAGCTGAAATGCACCAGGCTGTTGTAGAAGTAGGTACCGATATTTGTGCCGATGTGGACGAAGCTTTTATGGATGTAGGCACGCTTCGGAAAACCATCAGCGGAATTGCAGATGAATTGGGCCTTTGGATTGGCGCCAGCGGAACACATCCATTCAGCCATTGGGAAAAGCAATTGATTACCGAGCATATCCGTTACAGTGAAATAGTCAACGAATTACAGGAAGCCGCCAGGAGCAACCTCATTTTCGGTCTTCATGTGCATGTTGGAATGGAAACCCGGGAAATGGCCATTCATATAGCCAATTCAGCCAGGTATTTCCTACCACACATTTTTGCACTCAGCACCAATTCTCCATTCTGGGAAGGGCGGCAAACCGGGTATAAATCATTTCGTACAAAAGTGTTTGAAAAATTCCCGCGTACCGGTATCCCCGATTTATTCAATAGCATAGAAGATTACGACAATTATGTAAAGCTGTTGGTGAAAACCAATTGCATCGACAATGCCAAGAAAATATGGTGGGACCTTCGGGTGCATCCTTTTTTTAATACGGTAGAATTCAGGATTTGCGATATACCCATGACGGTGCAGGAAACCATCGCCATCGCCGGAATTTTTCAGGCCATCTGTGCCAAGTTGTATAAACTAAGAAGCCAGAACCTCAATTTTATGATGTATAGCAGGGCACTCATCAATGAAAATAAGTTCAGGGCAAGCCGGTATGGAATTGATGGAAGCATGATCGATTTTGGCAAAGAAACCGAAGTAAATACCAGGGTTTTGGTGTATGAATTGCTTGACTTTGTGGACGATGTAGTTCCACACCTGGGAAGCAGGCATGCCATTAGCCATGTACATAAAATGCTGGAGGAAGGAACGGGTGCCGACAGGCAACTAAAAGTCTTTGAAGAAACCAAAAGCCTCGAAAGAGTGGTTGATTATATCCATACAAGTTTTTTATCGGGGTTATAGTTTTGTACAAATCAGATAAAATCCTATCTTTGCACTCCCAATTTTAGCATTGGCTGCGTTGCTCAACTGAATAGTGCATCCCAACAAAAGGTCGGGAAGGTTTAGGTTCAATTCCTAACGCAATAAAATAAATACACTGGCTGCGTAGCTCAACTGAATAGAGCATACCGACAAAAGGTCGGGAAGGTTTTAGGTTTGAATCCTAACGCAATAAAATAAATACGATGGCTGCGTAGCTCAACTGAATAGAGCATCTGACTACGGATCAGAAGGTTTTAGGTTTGAATCCTAACGCGGTCACTAAGCCGGTACATATGTGCCGGCTTTTTAATTTATGTACACTGTTTATATTATTTATTCTGCACGGCTAAATAAATTTTACATTGGATTTACGGCCGATTCAATGGAAACAAGGCTTTCAAAACATTTAGCAAACCACAATGGCTTTACTTCAAAAGCC
>JBPOHG010000286.1:0-3081 GCA_052035835.1 Bacteroidota bacterium
GGAATGGCTTATGTTTATTTGTGTTATGGTATCCATCATCTTGTTAATGTAGTGACACATACTAAGGAAACTCCACATGCTGTGTTGATCAGGGCAATAGAGCCGGTAAAAGGTATTGAACTGATGCTGAAAAGAACGGGTAAGAAAAAGTCAGATAATACGCTGACAAGAGGCCCGGGGAATGTATCAAAAGCATTAGGCATTTTTACCTCACACAGTGGTCATTCTTTAGTGAGTAAGCAATTTTATATAGCCGATGATGGATTTGTATTTTCAAAGAATGAGATCGGTTCGTCTCCCCGCATAGGCGTGGATTATGCAGGGACTGATGCTCATTTGCCCTACCGGTTTTATGTAAAAGCTAATCCCTATGTGAGCGGCAAGCCTAAATAGGTTGTAATTTCCCATCAAATCTGACTGCTTGACCAAACATCAACTAAAATACATTTCCCTTCTTGCAGGAGTAATAATTGCTCTCATCCTTTATTTCATCAACCCTTTTAATGTGCCTGAGCAGTCGGCTAGAATTCTTGCCGTTGGCGGATTGATGGTAACTTGGTGGGTTACGGAGGCGCTTCCCATGCCGGTTGTAGCCTTGTTGCCGCTGATATTTTTTCCCCTGCTTGAAATCAGTTCCATTAAAGACACATCAAAATTATATGGCAATGAAGTGATCTTTCTTTTCATGGGAGGCTTTATGCTGGGACTGGCCATTGAGAAATGGAACCTGCATCGGCGGATTGCTTTGTCCATCGTAAATGTGACAGGAACAAGCAGTAACAGGATCGTTCTTGGATTTATTCTGGCAACGGGTTTATTAAGTATGTGGTTAAGCAATACAGCCACTACGATGATGATGTTTCCCATTGCTATGTCAGTGATACTTGTGATGAAGGACAATGGTGACGAAAAAGGTAATTATGCCAATTTCAACCTTTGCCTGATGCTGGCGATTGCCTATGCATCAAATTTTGGGGGTATTTCTACCATTATCGGAACACCACCTAATGTGCAGTTTGTAAATTATTTTGAGAAAAAGTATGGCAATATCGATTTCATGGACTGGATGCTGATCTGCACACCCCTGGCATTGTTGCTGATGCTGGCACTGTATTTCGTAACCACCCGTATTTTATTTCCCAGTCATATCCAAAAAAGTGAAGCAGCGCATCAGCATATACAAGATGAATTGAAGAAACTCGGAAAACTATCTGTATCAGAAAAAAGAGTACTTATCATTTTTATCAGTACTGCTTTGCTGTGGATACTCAAAGACATCATAAACAAAAGCCAGGGATACTTCAAGTTGGATGATAATATGATTGCCATAATAGGGGCGGTTGCCTTATTTATGTGTCCGGCTGGAAAAAAGCAACCATTGATACAAGGAGATGCCGGGGAGGAAGGAAAACCGGTAATGTTGTTAGAGTGGGACGATACCAAAAAAATGGCATGGGGTATTTTATTATTGTTTGGTGGTGGTATTGCTTTAGCTGATGCCATGGAAAAAGCCGGTCTCATTCAACAGTTGGGTGCCTGGATGGGCCAGTATGCCGGCAGCGGAATCATACTGGTATTGCTTGTTGTTGTTATATCCATTTTTATCAGTGAGGTGATGAGCAATGTGGCGCAGGTAATTGTTTTTGCACCGGTCGTTTGTTCGCTGGCCGAACATGTAGGAATGAATCCGCTTATTTTGGGATTGCCAATGACCCTTGCCGCCAGTTGTGCCAGTATGTTACCTATGGGAACACCTCCCAATGCAATCGCCTTTGCCAGTGGTCATATCCGGTTAAAACATATGATAAAGGCAGGCCTGGTGATGAACCTTGTGGCAGTAGTGCTAATTACTTTATTTACCTGGTACGTTGTACCATTGATCATAAAGTTGTAGCAATAAAAAATGCAGACCAACAGGTCTGCATTTTTTATAAAGTATAAAATCTTTTATTTAGAATCTTGGGCAGTTCAGCTTTTTCGCATTAGGATCAACCGGTTTCTTAATGTAGATAAGTGAAATTTCCATTCCGCCTCTTGTATTGGTGGCCGGTTTCAAACTGGAGGTATTGGCATCATAAGTAGCGCCAATATGTATACCTGAAAATTCGATACCGATATAAGGAATGGCTGCATCATTGAAGCGATACCAGGCACCGAGGTAAACGTTAGTAGGATTTTCCTCGCTGTTATTTACATTATACGAGAATGCTCCTCCCACTACGGTATTAGTTGCTTTTGCCTGCATACTATATATACCTGAGAAATGAATATTGTGGTAGGAACCTACTGGTATACGACCACCTGCTTGTAAAGTTGTTCTTGCATTCAATAAAAACTGGCCTCCCTGGAAGCTTTCTTTGGGCCGGTTGATGTGATACATTGAAGCACCAACATAAAAACTGTTATAACCATTAGTACTTCCGGTATAGATGACACCGGCATTTATATCAACGTAGCTTACATTGATCTGTTTATTGGTAAAAATTTCACCAGTCGTACCGGGTACAAAACCAAGGGGAGTTAATTCATCTTCAAAAACCACTTTGGTTACATCTAATCGCTTGTTTACATATCCTCCCTGGAAACCCGCTCCGATAGAATGATACCCGTTTTCATCTAAACCTTTATGATAAGAGAGTGATAAGCCAGCCATATTAGTCACCAATACACCATCACCAGCCCTGTCAGTAAAACCTAATATACCTACACCCATCTGGTCAATATCGGGAATCTTTCCTCTTAAAACACCAAAGTCTACCGAAGCAGTTTTGGTAACAAAGGCATTGTTGATAGTCGGCCATTGGTTACGGTAATTACCGGCAACACGAAACGTTCCGTCAAACTTGCCGGTTAAAGCCGGGTTTAATGTTAGCGGGGAAGCGAAAAACTGCGAAAAATTGGGGTCTTGTGCGTTTGTCACACTAACCAATGCCACACTAACCAAAAGAGTAGAAACAATTTTTGTCATCACTGCAAGTAGATTTTTTCACTTTTCAGATGGGAGGGATACAGCAGTAAACGCATTTTTAAACCAAAGATTGCCTTGCCCTTTTCCCGTCCGGTACGAAACTGAAAAATACG
>JBPOHG010000161.1:0-3112 GCA_052035835.1 Bacteroidota bacterium
TTCTACCTTCTCCAGGCTCTCCACTTCCAATCCAATGGATGTGAGGATAACCGACAGTTTTTCGGGCGCGATAGACACCGGCAGGTATGTACTTAACCAATTATGTGATATTGTCATGTGAATGCGTAAGAATAGGCGCAAATATAACAATTTCAGCCTGCTGAGACGGTATTGCTGAGGCATGAACAGAAAGTTTTGGACGAAAAACTGGATTGAATGGAAAGAAGAGGCAGCTAAACACTTTTTTGGCGTAAAAACAAGCGTGAAAAAAAACCTGGCAGGTGAAAAAAATTAAAATTGCCATGTTGCATTTGTGCATAAATACTGCTGTTTTTTGCTGGGCCGCAGAATCGCATGTGCACATTCCTGTTTATAACCGGTGAATAACCTAATTTTGATGGTGCATAGCCGGTGGAAAAACTTCTGTAATAAGTTAATAACAGTCAATTGTTAATTTATCATTAACTGATAGCAATTACCTTAGCCCCCCGGTTAAAAAATAGCCGGTTAACCCATTCAGCAACATTGATTACAGGAAGGAAACCCTATTGGTCACCGTTACCTGTACCAGCAGCAAGAACAACTAACTATGGAGCTCACGAATTTAAATAAAGACAGGAAGGGACGCCGCAAACCCAATATCGACCTTGGCACCATGGTATATGGAAAAGTGCCTCCTCAGGCCAAAGAACTGGAGGAGGCTATCCTGGGAGCCATTATGCTCGAAAAAAGTGCTTTTGATACGGTTGTGGAGATCCTGAAGCCCGAGTGTTTTTATGTAGAAGCGCACCAGCGTATTTATAAAGCGATGCAAAGCCTGGCAATCAAAAGTTTGCCGATTGATTTGCTCACCGTAGTGGAAGAACTCAAATTAAAAGAAGACCTGGAATTTGTAGGCGGCCCATATTATGTTACCAAGCTTACCAATGCAGTTGTTTCATCCGCCAATATTGAAGCACATTCAAGGATCGTTCTGCAGAAATTTATCCAGCGTGAACTCATTCGTATCAGCGGCGAAATCATTGGGGATGCATATGAGGACAGTACCGATGTGTTTGATATGTTGGATGATGCAGAAAGCAAGTTATTTGAAATTACGAACAATCACTTGCGCAAAAACTTCGATAGTATTGATACGGTTCTTGTAAAGACGATTCAGCGAATTGAGGATATGCGTAACCGTCAGGAAGACATAACAGGTGTGCCTACCGGTTTCCCTTCCCTGGATAAAGTTACCTATGGCTGGCAGCCCACCGATCTCATCATCCTGGCAGCAAGGCCATCGGTTGGTAAAACCGCTTTTGCACTTAACCTGGCCAGAAGTGCAGCCTTGGACCCTCACAAGCCTACCGCCGTTGGATTCTTTAGCCTGGAGATGAGCAGCGCCCAGTTGGTTCAGCGTATACTCAGTGCCGAGAGTGAAATCTGGCTCGAGAAAATTGCCCGCGGCAAACTGGAAGAACATGAGATGAAGCAGTTGTACAAACGTGGCATTGAACGTTTGAGCAAGGCGCCCATTTTCATAGATGATTCAGCCGCACTCAATATTTTTGAGTTGCGTGCCAAATGCCGCAGGCTCAAAAACAAGCACAATGTGGGTATCATCATCATAGATTACCTGCAGCTCATGAGTGGCAGTGCCGATAGGAACAGTAACCGTGAACAGGAGATCAGCAAAATTTCAAGAGACCTTAAAGGCCTCGCAAAAGAATTGCAGGTACCCATCATCGCACTTTCCCAGTTGAGCCGTGAGGTAGAGAAAAGGAAAGAAGGAAATAAAATGCCCCAGTTGAGCGATTTGCGTGAATCGGGCGCCATTGAACAGGATGCCGATATGGTGATGTTCCTGTATCGCCCTGAGTATTATGATATCACTGCCAATGAATTTGGAGAGAACAACAAAGGTGAAACGCATGTAAAAATTGCGAAACACAGGAATGGTAGCCTCGAAACAGTAAAACTGAAAGCATTGTTGCATATTCAAAAGTTCATTGAAGATGAAAGCAGCGACGGCTTCAATCCGGGTTTGCCAAAAGAAGGTAACTGGCGCCCTGTTCAAGGTGGAGGCAGTGATGAAGCAAGGATGTATATCCAAAAAGGAAGCAAAATGAATGACGGTGAGTTTGATGATGATGCACCGTTTTAAATAACCAGGAAAAGGGAATGTGATTCATTCCCTTTTTCATTTCTTTGTTTTTTTTCTGAAACAAAATTTTCATTATGCCATTGCCCTATTTCTATGCACCCGAGATGGATAGAGCTGTAGATGTAGTCACGCTTTCTGAAGAGAGTTCGAAGCACATCGTGCAGGTATTGCGAATGCAAAAAGGCGAAGCAATTTCGCTTACCAATGGAACAGGAGCGCTTGCTACAGCTATTATTGAAGATGATCATAAAAAAAAATGTAAAGTCCGTATACAGGATATAATGCATGCAACCCCCGCTTTGCCCAGGTATGCTATTGCCATTTCATTGTTAAAGAATAGCAGCCGCTTTGAATGGTTCTTAGAAAAAGCAACAGAGCTGGGCATCCATACCATCGTACCATTGATTTGTAAACGAACAGAAAAGCAGCATTTCAGGGCCGACCGAATGAAGGGGATTCTGGTGAGTGCCATGTTGCAATCGAGGCAGTTTTTCTTACCTGAGTTACAGGAACCGGTACGGTTTTCAGCATTTATCAACGGGGAGGATCTTCCTGGTGTATACCGGGGCAGGTTTATTGCACATTGTGAAGAGGAAGAACAGGAAAAGCCTTTGCTGCCCCAGCTGGTGAAGCCTGTTGAAAACACGATTGTATTAATAGGCCCGGAAGGAGATTTTACGCCCGATGAAATTTCACTTGCTTATGCGCAAGGCTATAGGGCAGTATCACTCGGGCAAACGAGGTTACGCACCGAAACTGCCGGTATGGCCGCTGCAGTTTCACTGGTTATGCAAAAAACAAATTAATGCGCCTGGTCTGAATCCCTCTTTGGCTCCGGTAAAACAGGTTCGTTGAGTTGCACGACCCTTTTTTTATCCATCCTTTTGCGCATGGTCATATTGAGCATTTCTACAACAAAGGAGAATGCCATGCCAAAATAAATATAGTTTTTTAGGTGTAACTGGT
>JBPOHG010000057.1:0-5502 GCA_052035835.1 Bacteroidota bacterium
GGCGCAGCAAGCCCAAAGCAAGGCCGCCGCCAACATTTGCCGTGATGCTTACGCCGTGTTTGTTGCCTTTTTTTCCCAGTAGGAATTGCTGCTGTACGCCTAGTTTAATAGGGTAAAAAAAGTTGATCTTTCCATAAATGAACGGCGTTCCGCTGCCGTCGATACTTTGAATTTTCTCCTCTTTTGGATGTTTTCTTTCAGTTATATCGAGTTGAAAAAGCAGCCCTCTTTTAACCGACTGTGCACGGGCCAATTCAAAAAAACCACCGTACCCGTCGTTGGTAAGTTTAAAGCCAAATGCGAAATGTTTCCTGTATTTAATAACCCCTTCCTCTTCCTGGCGTATGATTGCATTGATACGCTGGCGTTTCTCTTCTTTTCTTTTTTTCTTGGCAGAAGTTTCCTGTGCCTGTAATGGAAATGTTGCACCAAGAACAAGGGCTATTAAAAATAATTTCTTCATGTATGCTGTTTACTTAAGTAAATTTAGGCAAAAATAGTGTTCGTTCTGTAAGTTAGATTCAAATAGGAAAAGAACTGCTGCACCGAAGCTAATTATCTTAAAATTTAACGAATATGACAGCCCAAATTGTTTATACCGGCCAGTTGAGGTGCGAATGCACCCATTTGCAAAGTGGCACTGTGATTGAGACAGATGCCCCAACCGATAACCGCGGCAAAGGCGAAAGGTTTAGTCCGACCGACACCGTTTGTTTAGCCCTTGGCACTTGTATGATCACGACCATGGGTATACGAGCCGGGGATATGGGAATTGATTTGTCGGGTACAAAACTGGATGTTACTAAACATATGCTCAGTGAACCACGCAGGATCGGCAGAATTGAAATTACCCTGCATATGCCTGCCCTTGGCCTGGAAGAAAAAGACAGGTTATTGTTGCAAAAGATCGGCGACAATTGCCCGGTTATGAAAAGTATCCATCCCACTTTGCAGGTAGATGTGCAATATATCTGGCAGTAATTAGATGTTCATGTCGCCTATTTTCAACAGGTGGTTGCCTATGGCACACTCGAGGCAGCGCTTTTGCTGACAGAATTCCCGGTTGAGTTGGATCAGCGCTTGTGAATCAAATGCTGTTGCATTGCTTATCCCTTTCTCCCTGTACCGCTGGGTAATGTTATTTTTTTCGGCCGGCAATCCGTGGAGCCAGTCAATAGCTCTTGAAATATATTGGTCGGCTCCGCGTTCAACCCCATATGTAAACAGCAAAGGGATGAACACATTGATGAGCAACTGCTGAACCAGCGCTTTACCAGGCGTTGCGGTATGATGGGGAGAAATAGATTCAAAGCGGTAATGCGTATCCCAGTATGCGGGCATCCCGATGTTAAACAAACTTGCCACTTCATCTGGTTTTTTGATGTTCAATAAGGTGGCGAATAGATGCTTACGTTGTTGCATAAACGCCGACAGTTGCGCCAGCCTGATCGTTGGGAAATTTGCAGGGCGCATCCGAAGAAAGTGCATGTTTACCGGTGGAGGTTGCAGTTGGTATTTATGCTGCAGGTACTGATAGGTTTCTTTCAACTTAAGCGGATAGCTTTCGGAAAAAGATACATTGAGCATGCCGGCCTGGCCAAACAGCAATGATTCTATATAATGCCGATCATTTGCCAACCGGTACAACAAAGACAATGGAAGCGAAGCCGCTACAGCTTCAAATGCATCCATATTCACAGGCATACCAAAATGCCTTGCTATCAGTTGCCAGCAAACTTCTTCCCAATGAAAATTACAGGAACCTAGCATCGCTAAAATATACTTCGACTTATGTTCCCATCTTTCAGCCAGGAGCCTTTCCTTCCATTTCGAAATTAAAAAAGGTTCTGCTATGGGCAATTGTTTGCCACAAGGGATTCCTGTATTGGTTTGCTGCCAGAGGCTATAGGTTCCCAATAACAGTTTGGGCACCCTTGTACAAAGCTCGAGTGTTGGAAAGTTGAGTGGAACTGATTGGTTGTGTTGCCATACGACATGAAGGATGATGTTATTGTAATTGGCATCCTGCTGATGGCCATGCAGTACCCAGTCGGAACTGAACACATGCAGTTCTACATGCCCCACCCAACATGTTTCTGCAATCATCATTTTTGCATGCAAAAAATCGGGGCCCTGGTTTACATTATAATTGCCCGGATGCAGGACATGTATTGGCTGGCCATCTGTAGTGCATAAACCCTGTTTACTGAAATATTGAAATTGCCAGATAAAATGCAATAATTTTTCATTCATTGCCTGAAAGGTTATTACAACCCGGCAACTAAATTAGCGTTTATACATAAAGGTAAGTGGAGATGCAACGCGAAGTTGCGAAAGAAAAAAACTTACTTATAAGCAGCAAATAACCAGTTCAAAATGCGAAAAGACCTTGCTTAAAATGAATGCAATGCCTGTATTACCCTGCTCACCGGCAACCCCATGACATTGTAAAAATCGCCTTCAATAGAACGGATGCCCACCACACCAATCCATTCCTGGATGGCATATGCACCAGCTTTGTCATAGGGCTGGTATTTGTCTACATAAAACACGATCTGTTCTTCAGTGAGCGGGTGAAAACTAACTCGGGTGCGATCGGCAAATGCCATTTCTGTATTGGCTGACCAGATCACCACTCCCGTAATTACATGATGCGTTTTTCCGGAAAGTGACCTGAGGATTTGCAAAGCATCTTCCCGGTTTTCAGGCTTACCAATGATTTTATCCTCACATACAACAATCGTGTCGGCAGCCAGGATGGTTTGGTTAATACCAGCCCGATTGCCAACGGCGATGGCTTTGTTTCGGGCTATGTGAATGGCAGTTTCTTCAACGTTCAATCCAGCAGGATAGGTTTCATCGCTATCAGACACCAATACATCAAAAGGGATTTCTGCCCACTCCAATAATTGTTTACGGCGGGGGGATTGCGAAGCGAGGATTATTTTCTTCATGGGCATTACACGGTGAATTTAAAAAATACCATCGACAGGATACCGGCCAGCATTACAAATTTGATGGCTTTGCTGAGGTATTTATAGTCGGCCGTATTGCTTGCCTGGTATAATTTACGAAGGATGAGTGCAAGTGGCAATAAAATAAACAGGATACAATAAATTGCGCTTACCCACCAGCCCGATTGCCAGGCGTACAATTGTACGATGGCGAGTGCTGCCATGCAAACAATAATCCAAACAGCCGAAAACACTTTACTTACCGGTACCCCCCATGCAATGGGCATGGTATTGCATTGGTATTGTGCATCGCCCTGCATGTCTTCGATGTCTTTCACGACTTCCCTTACCAGTGATACGATGAATGCAAATCCGGCATACAGGATCGTGAGTTTATACAAAAGGCGGATATTGTACGGGTATTGGAGGGGGTTCCAACCATGGTAATTGATCAACGTGGCCCCGGCAAAAAAATATACCACCACAATTACCCAAGCCGTCATGGCTGCAATGAGAATATTACCCGACAACAATTTCTTTTTAAAACTGGTAGAATAAACCCATAACAGGCATACACAAACGAAGTTTACGATCACGATAACCCATTTGCCGGTTTTATAGCTTATATAAGCACTGATCAAAATACCCAGGATTGAAAGCAACAGATGCCATACAATTGCCCAGCGGCGTTTTACAATCCTGTCTACAACCACCCTTTCTGGTATGTTAATGGCATCTATCTGCCGGTCGAAATAATCATTGATGATATAACCTGCCGCAGCAATCAATACAGAGGCTGTAACCAGCAGGTAAAATAGCGAAGGGTGCAATGGATTGGCAACAGGCTTGTTATGCGGATCATGATACAGTGCATACACGACACAGTAGTAAAACAGGCATTGGGTTAGGGCGATAAAAAAAAGGTTGGGCCATCGCACCAGTTGTAAAAATGCTGTTATCAGTTTCATGTAAAGATGCTGCGAAAATAATCATTGCAGCCGAAGGTTTGCCAGATGTCATTTAATATTAGCGGGCAGCTATGCCAGCCGTAGTATCCCAATGGCCATTGAGCCGGAGCATTTTCTCTAGGATATCCCTAACGCATCCTTTGCCACCAGCCACCGGGGAAATGTATTGGGAAACTGCTTTTATTTCGGGTACTGCATCGGCAGGTGAACATGGCAAACCGGCCAGTTGCATCACTTCCAGGTCGGGGATGTCATCCCCCATGTACAACACATCGTTCCATCCCAGCCCGTGTTGTTGTAAATATTCTTCCAACAGGCTTTTTTTGTTGCTTATCCCCATGTGTACTTCCGTTAACCCAAGTTTGTGAAGCCTCCTTTTAACAGCATCCGATTCGCCACCCGAGACTACAATTAAGCGGTACCCTTGTTTCACTGCCAGTTGCAAAGCATACCCGTCGCGGATATTCATGCTGCGGGCCATCTGGCCATCTTCCAGCAACAACAGTTGGCCATCGGTAAGCACACCATCCACATCAAGGGCAATCAGCCGGATGGTTTTAAATTTCGCAAGCATATTCATGGGAATAATTGATCACTCTTATTTTTGGTTGTCCCTCCATTCATATACCCAGGAACTCTGGATCATTTCGAGGTGCCCTTCGGTACTTTGATCGGCGGTACCAGAGAAATTTGGGATTTCCATTACCCATTTATGCAAATCGGTAAAACGGATTCGATAAATCTGGCTTTCACCAAATGCATCCCCAAACCTTTCATACAGTTTCATAGCAATGTCTTCATGATCGCTCCAGTGAATGGGTGGTTCAAAAGTCATAGTTGTTTTGGTTTGAAATCGGGAATTAAAAAAGGGGTTATTCACCCAGGAACTGTGTTTGATCTGGTAATGTAACCTGCAATTCACCACTTCCATTGAGAAGCACACACTGGCATCCCAGCCTCGAATTCAGCCGTGGATTTACGGCACGGTCGATAAAATCTTCCTCTCTGTCGCTCAGCTCCTCCACTAAATCTGCACCGGCTTCCATATATAAGTGGCAGGTACTGCAGGCACACACACCACCGCAATTATGGTGCAATTCAATATCATTTTTCAACGCTACTTCCAGGATCGATTGCCCGGGTTCAATATCACTCAGCGTAACCGGGCTTACTCCTTTCTGTTCAAACTTAAACGTAATCTTATACATGCCTGCAAATTTCGGATTGCAAACCTACGTGAAATTACCATTTCGGTAAAATCTCAGCACGAATGCTTGCAATTTTCAAAAGAGATTGCCTATTTTGTTCTACTTATTACTCAATTAACAAGAAATAAATGCGTTACAATAGCTTAGCATTAACTGTAATTACTGCTGCATTTCTGTTGCAGGCTTGTGGCAATAATTCTAAGAAAGTGCCCGAAAAGCAGGAACCCATCATCCTCAAAAAGGATAAGCCAACTGGTAAAAACGAACCTCCGGCAAAATCTGCCCCCATTATCAATATCACCGACACCGTTGCCGCTAAATACCAGGTGTTATATATAAAAGACAGCGCCATCAACAGTGTGAGATTAAGCC
>JBPOHG010000220.1:0-5447 GCA_052035835.1 Bacteroidota bacterium
ATCACTTCTGGCGTTGCTTCGTTTACCCCCGACTGTTCGTTACCTGCCAGGTGGCTGGTGGAAGCAAATTTTTCTGTCAAGCTTTTAACATCCCCAATTTTAGGATGATGAGTGAATGCCTCCTGCCAATCGGCTGAAGAACATAGTTCATACCAAGCGAATTCGGCAATATTTGTTAGTTTCTCCTCACTTGCAAAAGGGAACTGTTTCATTACTTCGTTTACCCATTTGGTTGAGCCGCAACAGGTGAACAATTGTGAAGCTGCATCCTTACTATCCAATGTATTCAGATCTGCTAAAGTCATAGTGTTTATTTTGTGCTTGCGCCCTGTTCTATCCAGCAACGTATCAAATCTCGTTCCTGGTCTGTCATATTCGTTTTATTGTTCTGTGGCATCGTTTTGGTAACTACCACCCGCTGCATGATCAGGTCTTTTTTCCTGGCGATATCCTCCGGAGTATCATACACGACGCCATTGGGGGCAGCCGTATATACATCATCGGTTGGTTTCGAAGAATGGCAACTTACGCAACGTTTATTAATAATGTCAGTAACCTGGGTAATATTTACTTCACTTGTACATGCACCCGGGTTCTTGGGCGGGGCAGAAATAAATGCTGCTGCCAGCAGAACAAGTACCGAAACCGGCATGACCCAAACAGACAATTGCCCTTTTTCTTTGAGGTTGAGATAATGTTTTACCCCTGCTGTGCCCAATGTGATGATGAGAAGTACCAACCAGGGATATTTATACCCGAAAGTGCTGGGGAAATGGTTGCTGATCATCACAAACAATACAGGCAAAGTGAAATAGTTGTTATGCAATGAGCGCCTTCCTGCATTCTTGCCCAGTTCGGGATTGAGTGGTTTGTTTTCGGAAGCTGCTTTTACCATAGCTTTTTGAGCCGGAATGATTACAAAGAAAACATTGGCAGCCATAATTGAACCCAGCATGGCACCAAAATGGATATACGCAGCCCTGGCACTAAATACCCTGCTATAGAAATAAGCAAAAGCAACCACCACCAGGAAACCTATGATGGTAAAAAGCCAGCCGTTTTTGGCCAGGGGGCTCTTGCATAAAATATCATACAGCAACCATGCTGCAATGAAAGATCCAACGCCGATCGAAATGCCGGTTATGGGCGTTATGTCGAGCACATTTTTATCAATGAGCAGGGCTGAAGCATTGAAATAATAAACCACGAAAAGCAGGCAGAAGCCGGTAAGCCAGGTAAAGTACGCTTCGTATTTAAACCAGTGGAGATCCCGGGGTATTTCTTTGGGGGCCACCTTATACTTTTCAAGGTAATAAAAACCGCCCCCATGTACCGCCCATAAATTACCCGCCAGTTCATCTCGCAAACCCTTCGTTCTATTGAGTGCATTCTCAAGGAATACAAAATAAAAAGAGGCGCCAATCCATGCAATACCAAATGTGATGTGCATCAACCGAACAATGATATTCAACCACTCCATGAGGTGGCCTTCCCACAAAGTACCTTTTACCATCAGGTATACACTCACCACCATTCCTATGCATGTGAGCACAATCCCTGTGTAGATAAATCCCTGAGAGAGGATGATCCGGTCCTTTTTTTCTGTTACAGCTGCATTGAATGCTTCGCTTTCCGACTCCTTTTCATGATTTTTTTCTACCGTACGCAGATAGTAAGTCATGCTGATAAGCATCAGCAGGATTAGCCCCAGCACCGATAATAAAATGGTTCCAACCATGAATCAAACTTTGAATTAATCTTTTTTCTTTCCAAAAATCCGCAACCGGCTCACTCCCCCATCCGGATAAATATTCAACCTGATATGCGTATATACGCCAGGGTTAGTGACCTCTTTTTGAAAAACATGTTCGGCATCTGCACCCAATTTTTGTTTGGGCAATACTTCCTTCCAACCGGGATCGCCGGATAAAACGGTTTCATCACTCTCGCAATTACATGCTTCAATCATACAACTATCGGGATAATTGCCTTTGAAATGGCAGGTATCCAGTAATATTTTATCAATAGTCCCTTTTCTTGCAAGCTTTAAAACTACCCAGTCACGATTGCCTGCTGTACGGTTTCGTTTGGTTTCCCATCCATCCCCCATATTTGCACCCCGGTTGGGCATGGTAAGGTTACCCATGGCACTAAAGAACATATCGTTGCAAGCGAGTGCTTTGCCACCATTGATAGCAGCAAGTAGATCAATTGTTTCATCCCCGCTCACTTCATCCCAGTTTTTGAAAACTTCTCCATACACGCGAAACCTTGCCACGCCTCCGTCTGGATAAATGTGCAACCGCAGGTGGTTGTAAATTTCTTCTGAATCACAAGCATAAAAATTCTGGCTACCTGCATCAAGATGTGATGATGGCAATATTTCTTTCCATGCAACATCTTTTTCCCAGTCACTTACTGTGGCACCAGGTTGGATATAAGCAGCCTCCACAGATGCATGTGGCGGGTGGTTACCAAGGAAGAAGTTTGTATCAATATCAAAGCCTTTGATCTTTCCGGAAGTAGCCAATTGAATTACAGCCCAGTCATGACCAGGCGTACGTTTGCGCCTGCTCTCCCATCCGTCCATCCACTTCCCCCTGTCTGTATATTTATCAGTAATAAAAATCCCTCTTCCAGGTTTGATCAGGTTTTCTTTTTCTGCAAAGAAATCATCGGTTGCATACAATACCTTTCCACCCAGCCTTTCAGCTGCCAGGTCGGTTAATTGTGCGAATGCAGGTGCGGTTTTAATAATCTCCTGTACTTTCTGAAATGCCATACAATTGTATTTAAATTGAATACCTTTTAATTTTCTGCCAATAAGATGTTCCCGGCCGGTGCAACACTTTCCTCTGAACCGGAATCAAACATAACTTGTCCTTTTACAATAGTCATTTTCACTTTCCCATACAATTGCCGGCCTGTATAAGGCGAAATCGTATGCCTGTGCCTGATCTTGCTTTGCTCAACAATAAAGTTTTCTTCGGGTGACCAAATTACTAAATCTGCGTCATGTAATGGTGCTATGCTACCCCTGGCTGACAAACCGAGGAAGGACGCTGGATTTTTAGTGAGCAAAGGAATGAAAGCTTCCACTTTCATTTCATCCCTAAGGGCCGTCCAGGAAGCTGGCAGTAAAAATTGCAGCCCTGCGATACCTCCCCAGGCTTTTAAAAAATTGCCTGATTGAAATTCCTTTACATCGGGTGGAGCAGGCGAATGATCTGTGCTAATAAAATCGAGTGTGCCATCTGCCAGTGCATTACGCAACAAAGCATTGTTCGCCGCTTCCCTTATTGGGGGGGCACATTTATATACTGTTTGGCCATCGGGAATACTTTCTGCATCAAAATAAATATAGTGTGCGCAGGTTTCAGCGGTAACCGGCAAACCTTCCTGTTTGGCTTCCCTGATAATGGGCAATGCCTCAGCAGAAGCCACATGAACAATATGAACCGGGCAATTGTATTTCCTGCACAATGCAATCATCATTGCGATGGCATCATTTTCCCATTTCTTTGGCCTGCTTGCGAGGTAGTGCTGATAACTGCAAGGGTTATCTGCAAATCCAACATTCACTTCATGCTCATATATTTCACAATGAGCAAGTAAAGGCTTATGGTGAGCTGCTATGATGGGCATCGCTTGTTCCAGATCAGTTTTTTGAACATTCGGGAATTCATCAATACCCGAATGTACCAGGAAGCATTTTATACCACTGACACCGGCTTGCAACAATGCTTCCAGCTCAGAAATATTGCCTGGTATTAACCCTCCATACAAAGCCACATTACAAAACAATTTGCCATTGGCAGCCTTTATTTTCTGCTGAAGGGCGGATATGTTGGTAGTAACCGGGCTCGCATTTAGTGGCATATCAGCGAATGTAGTGATGCCACCTGCCACTGCAGCTTTTGTAGCAGTTTCAAAACCTTCCCATTCTGTTCGGCCGGGTTCATTTACATGCACATGGGCATCTACGATCCCAGGCATCAGAATATTAGTACCGGCATCATAAGCAACAGGGTCTTTTTCTTTAGTTACAGCAGTAATCCTGCCTTCGCTCATATAAACAGTAGCAGGCTGCAGTGCAGCATCTATCCAACACTTTTCACTATATATCGCATCGATTGTCCTCATATTTGTTGTGGGTATAATCCCAGTAAAACCTTTTCGGGTGTCATAGGCGCCAAAAAGCCAATATCACTGGCAGGGTTAAACGCTTTTATGGCATTTCGCAACGCAAAAAAAGTTCCAATCCCATACATCAGGGGTGGTTCTCCAACAGCTTTAGACCTGAAGATCGCCAGGTTATCGTAGCTGCTTTCCAAATAATCTATATCAATGACACGGGGCACCGAGTAAATATCGGGCACCTTATACGTAGATAAGGCATTGCTTCTCAATTTACCTTCAGCATCAAATACAATTTCTTCCATTGTCATCCACCCGATACCCTGCACGAGACCGCCTTCAATCTGCCCCTTGTCGATAGCAGGGTTCATAGACACTCCAAAATCATGTACCAGCCTAACTGCATCCACTTCATAGGTACCACGGATACAATCAACCGTAACCGTTGTTATTGCAGTTCCATAAACATGATATGCAAATGGGTGGCCTTTCTCTTTAGAAGCGTCGAAATGCAATCCCGGTGTTGCATAATGCCCGTGTTCACTCAAACTCATCCGCTTCAGATAGGTATTTAAAACCAGTTCATTCCAGGTCATTGAAGTAGCGGCCGATTTTACATAAACACGTTCATCACTGATGCTGATATCGTCGGGGCTGCAACCATGTATTTCTGATGCCGACTGTTTCAATCTTTCCAATATCTTGTCACAGGCAACCTGTACCGCTTTACCGTTGAGGTCGGCAGTGGCACTGGCTGCCGATGGAGAAGTATTGGCAATGCGAAAAGTACTGGTACTGTTTACTTTTATCTTGTTTGCTGAAACTGAAAAAACAGCCGCAGCCACTTGTAACATTTTAGTACTAACCCCCTGCCCCATTTCTACAGCCCCTGTACTAATATTGATACTACCGTCCATGTATACATGCACCAATGCCCTGGCCTGGTTCATGAGGGTTTTTGTAAAAGAAATACCGAAGCAGATCGGCATAAACGACAACCCTTTCTTAAACAGCCTGTTCATCTGGTTGAATTGATTTATTTCATCCTGTAATTGTTGGGTATTGTATAAAGACATGGCCCTCTCCCAGCATTTCCCGGCTTCGCTTTCCGCTATTTGCCCATAAGGAAGTTCATCACCGGTAACCAACAGGTTTTTCCGCTGTATTTCACTGGCAGGAACGCCCAACTGGTCTGCTGCTTTTGCAATAGCTGCCTCTATGACAAACATCCCCTGCGGGCCGCCGAACCCCCTGAAAGCTGTATTGGGGGGCAGATTGGTTCGGCAGCAATAAGCAGTAGCAGTAACATT
>JBPOHG010000290.1:0-2081 GCA_052035835.1 Bacteroidota bacterium
AGGCGACCAGGTTCAATGGAAAGTAAGAAATATGTCGAGCGTAACTTTTAATGTTCAGGATTATAAAGAAGATAACAGAATGAGTATTCATCTACTTCGGTAGATCCAATCTGTGCGAAATCCTTCGCCAAGGTTCGTGTCTTCACCATAGTCGTTAAGCTAAGGAATAACAGACTTGTATTCAGAGGATAAAAAACTCCTTGCGGAGCAAAAGTGCCTTAAGCAATTTTCTCCCCATATTTTTTGCGGCTTTTTTAGGGCTGTGGCCTGCCGCTGCATCAAATATACTTTATACTGGGGAGAAACTTTTTGCACATTGATCAAAATTTGCTCATGCGGCAACATAAAAAAGATTTAAAATTTTTTATCGGTAAATCTTTATCGTTTGATTGTATTGAAAATATTGCAAGGCAAACAGGTTTTACTCAAAGAACAGGCAAAGTGCCGGCAGAGGCTTTTGTCAATGCCTTAATGATACCCGAACACACGCTTGCTGACACCAGTTTGCCTGATATTGCCGCTGTATTACGCCTGGGGCATAGCGTAGAAGTGAGTAAAGAAGCATTGCATCAAAAATTCAATAAACGCTCTGTAGCTTTATTGGAGGGGCTGCTCACAAATATTTTAAGTGAACAGCTAAAGAACACAAGATCAGAAAATTTGATAACCCACTTTGGCAGCATCAAAATAAAAGACTCTACTAAGTTTTCATTGCCCGATCACTATGATCATCATTACAAGGGCTTTACCAATTTTAGCAAGACCAATGGATTACTGTGCCTGCAATACGAATATGATTTAATAAGCGGAGATTGGATTAATATAAAGATTACACCAGGGTTAAGAAATGACCAGCGGGATGCGCTTGATACAATTGATGATATCACACCGGGAGATCTTTACATCAGGGATCTTGGCTATGCCACCTCCGCATATCTGGAAGCTGTTGTGAATAAAAAAGCCTTTTTCCTAAACAGGCTGCCTGCAATGGCCGGTGTGTTTACAAGTGATGGCAAACCTTTAAGCTGGGGGAAACTGCATAGTAAAATAAAAAAGGCCAAGAGTGCTGTTATGGATATTGAAACTGTAATTTATGAGAAAAATAAAATTCCGGCACGTTTAATCATAGAGCCAGTTGATAACCAGGAGTATAAAAGAAGGCTGGAGAAAGCAAAAAACACAGCCAAGAGTAAAAATATTGGCATATCAAAAGAGCACAAACTAAAGTTGCGCTACAATTTATTCATAACAAATGCCCCGGCAGTACAGCTTGCGGCAAAGTCAATCCGAAAAGTGTATTACCTGCGTTGGCAAATAGAATTGGTTTTCAAAACATGGAAATCATTTTTCCGAATTAACCAGGTAAAAAAGGTAAAACGGGAACGTTTGGAAACACAACTATTGGCCCGGCTGCTTTGGATACTCATTAACTGGCAGATTTTCAAAACACTCAACCAGCATGTAAAGAAATTAAATAATAACCATGGTATAAGCCTGATCATCTTCTTTAAGCGATGTATGAAATTTGCATCTACTTTGAGGCTGGTGTTACTCAGGAAATTTTCAATTTATAAGTGGCTAACTCAAATTTATCTGCCGCTAATCAAAGATTGTTTGTGCGATGCACCCAAGAATAAGGACACTCACTATCAAACACTTAATTTTAACTATGTGCCTTAGCTTAACGACTATGGTGGAGACACGAACCGAGGCGAAGGGAAGAATCAGCGTGTCTAAACATTCCTAAACCTCCCTAAACCCTCTAAACACCCGCCTCCAAACCACACCTCCTAATTCACGACTTTATTCGCGCAGCTGCTGCTGGCAAAAGCTTCCGGTTTGGCTTTGAAGGCGAAGCCCATTCCGAGGATATATCCCATCGCTTCCCGCAGGGCTTCATTACTTTTAAAACTGGGATTGGTGTTGATATCGGCATGTACCTCCATATCCACATCATACACGGTAAAGAGATCACATAATTCGTACGCGATCTCAATACTTTTGGCCACTTCCACCAGCATTCGCTCCTTGATGCTGTATTGCAGCTGGGTTTTTTCGTTGTGGATGAACATGAAACCGCC
>JBPOHG010000149.1:0-4322 GCA_052035835.1 Bacteroidota bacterium
ATTGCTTATGAATGGCCTTCAAATATTGCAGCAATTTTAATGGAAGGTGAATCTGGCTCTTAGGGTTGACTCCAATATCAAAAAGGTTACCTGAAAGCAGTGAGGGAAATTTGCAATAAACAAGGCATCTTACTGATCATGGACGAAGTAATGAGTGGTTTTGGCAGGACCGGTAAATGGTTTGGATTCGAAAATCATGGAATCATTCCCGATATGATTGCCATGGCAAAAGGATTAACATGTGGCTATCTTCCCTTCGGGTGCTTAATGGTTTCAGATAAAATAGCATCCAAATATGATGATGCAATTCTCCCATTAGGATTAACGTATTCGGCACACCCGGTAAGCTGCGCAGCCGCCCTGGAAACATTGAAAATTTATGAAGATGAAAACCTGATAGAGAACGCAGCAGCTATGGGCCGTTATGTAGAAGAAAGGGCTGCAGAGATGATGAAGAAACATCCTTCTATCGGTAATTTCAGGACTACGGGATTGTTGGGCTGCTTCGAACTTGTAAAGAACAGGAAGAGCAAGGAGCCTATGGCACCATTCAATGCAAAGCCAGATGAGATGGTTGTCATGAATAAAGTAGCTGCAAAAATCCGTGAATTGGGCATGTATACGTTTGTGCGTTGGAGTTATATATTCGTGGCCCCGCCATTATGTGTAACCCGTGAACAGATTGATGAAGGGCTGGCTATAATCAGCGAAGCCATCGCCATTGCCGACGAACAGGTAGTTTAATTTTTTTCTCGAATACCAGGTGCTGAACGGAAAACACATTTTGTTCAGCATTTGTTTTTTAAATAAAGTTCATGCAAGACCACCAAAACGCATCCCTGATCAACGAGGACCTTGCACCCGTGACGCAACAAAAGCGCACATGGGGAACATGGAACTATGCAGCGTTGTGGATCAGCATGAGCCTTTGTATCCCAACCTACATGCTTGCCAGTTCATTGATTGGCGGCGGCATGAATTGGTGGCAGGCCATCCTTACGATTTTCCTTGGCAATACAATTGTATTGATACCCATGATACTCAATGGCCATGCAGGTGCCCGATATGGAATACCATTTCCGGTATTCGTTAGGGCAAGTTTTGGAACAAGGGGCGCAAACATCCCTGCCTTGTTGCGGGCCGTAGTGGCTTGTGGCTGGTTTGGCATACAAACCTGGATCGGCGGCGCTTCCTTATACAATATCCTGCGAGCCTGGAGCCCCACGCTTCCCGAAATTGACAACAGCTCTTTGTTCCCCCAGGCATTGCCCATGATTTGTTTTCTACTTTTCTGGGGATTGAATATGCTGATTATTTACCTGGGTGTAGAAAGCATCAGGAAACTTCTGGTATTTAAAGCCTTGTTCCTGCCAATTGCATCCCTGGCATTGTTAATTTGGGCAATTGTTGCAGCAAATGGACTGGGGCCGATCTTAAATCAACCATCGAAATACAATACGACGGCCGAATTTTTGAAAGATTTTTTTCCTGCACTCACCGGCATGGTAGGTTTTTGGGCCACCCTTTCATTGAATATCCCCGATTTTACCCGTTATGCTACATCACAAAATGCCCAGGTAAAAGGCCAGATCATTGGCCTTCCGCCATCCATGACATTTTTTGCTTTTGTAGGAGTGATTGTAACATCTGCCACCGCAATAATTTATGGAAGCACCGAATGGGATATTGTAAAGCTGGCTGGCAAATTTGAAAACAAACTGATGGTTACCATCGCTATGATTGGGATCATCATTTCTACCCTGGCAACAAATATTGCCGCCAATATTGTTAGTCCGGCCAATGATTTTGCCAACCTGGCCCCACAAAAAATTAATTTCAGGATAGGTGGTTATATCACGGGGATTATTGGGGTACTTATTTTTCCATGGAAATTGATTGCAGATCCCAATGGCTACATTTTTACCTGGCTGATTGCATACTCAGGTTTGCTGGGGCCTATCGGCGGCATCATGATTGTAGATTACTTTTTTATTCGCCGCAAGCAATTGGCCCTGGATGATCTTTATAAACACAATGGGGTTTACCGTTATACAAAAGGATTCAATATGGCGGCTGTAGCTGCGCTTTTATTGGGTATATTACCTAATATTCCGGGTTTTTTATTGCAGGTAGGGGTTGTAGGAAAGGACCGTTTTCCTGAGTGGATATCAGCATTGTACCATTATGCATGGTTTGTAGGTTTTGGTGTTAGCGCTGTACTCTATTATTTTTTTATGGGCAACAGGCATCAACCTGTTGTTGATTGATTGTTAAGTATCGAATAAATTCTGGTTATGAGTATTCTGGTAAAAAATGGAAGGGTAGTGACAGCTACCGATGATTATGTAGCAGATATTTTTATTGAGGGAGAAACCATTCGGGCAATCGGAACAAACCTGTCTATGCAGGCCGATGAAGTAATTGATGCAGCAGGCAAACTGGTCATGCCCGGAGGAATTGATCCGCATGTACATCTTGATATGCCTTTCATGGGCACATTTTCGAGTGACAATTACGAAACCGGCACCCGTGCTGCCCTGTTTGGCGGTACTACAACCGTCATTGATTTTATTTTGCAAAAGCAGGGCAATAGCTTACGGTCGGCATTAGACGAATGGAATGGCAGGGCCAATAACAATGCGGTGGGTGATTACAGTTTTCATATGGCGGTCACCGATTTTAATGAGAACACCCGCCAAGAAATCAAAGAAATGATCGAGAAAGAAGGTATTACTTCATTCAAGACATTTATGGCATACAAAGGGGCATTGATGATCGATGACCGTCAAATGATCGGTTTGATGGAAGAAGTGAAAAAATATGGCGGGCTCATCAATGTGCATGCCACCAATGGAGACATGATCGATTACCTTATTCAAAAGCACAGGGATGAAGGGAAATTATCTCCGTTGTACCATTATCTCTCTCAACCCGAAGTAACAGAAGCAGAAGCCAGTGAACGTTTTGTAGACATGGCAAGTTATACCGGTTGCCCGGGATATATTGTGCATCTTACCTGTGAAGGCGCATTGAATGCGGTGCGCAATGCAACAAAGCGGAACCAGAAAATGTTTGTAGAAACCTGTATCCAATACCTGATCTTAGATGCTTCTCTTTATGAAAAAGATTTTGAAGGGGCGAAGTGGGTGATGAGCCCGCCATTGCGTGAAAAGAAAGACCAGGAAACTTTATGGGCAGGTATCAACCAGGGGCTGGTAAATGTAGTAGCAACAGATCACTGCCCGTTTATGTGGGAACAAAAATTAATGGGTAAAAACGATTTCTCAAAAATTCCCAATGGGCATCCGGCCATAGAAAACAGGATGGACTTGTTGTTTAGCGAGGGAGTAAGCAAAGGAAAGATCAGTTTGAATAAATATGTAGAAGTTGCATCTACCAACCCGGCGAAAATATTTGGAATGTTCCCCCAAAAAGGGACGATTGCAGTGGGAAGCGATGCAGATATTATTATCATGGATCCAAATGAACAACACCAGCTTTCGGCAAGTACCCACCATATGAATGTTGATTACAGCGGATATGAAGGCTGGCCAATTACCGGTAAAGTAAAAACCGTCCTTCTGAGAGGTACCGTTGCAATCCATAACAACACCTGTTTGATTGATAAAGGGTATGGAAAATTTGTGAAGCGAAAAAAAGTCACTCAATTCATTTAAAAATAGCTCAAGCATCAACTTTAAATACGATTGCTATATGCCAAGAATGATTAAATCGGGATTGATTCAAATGTCTTTGCCCAAAACAGAAGGCGAGGGAACGATCGAAGAGATCAAAGAAGCTATGTTGCAAAAGCATATTCCGCTCATTGAAAAAGCAGGGGAACAGGGGGTACAGATCCTTTGCTTTCAGGAAATTTTTAATACGCCGTATTTCTGCCCCGGCCAGGATAGTAAATGGTATGCATCCGCAGAAACAGTCCCTGGCCCTACCACAGAACGCATGCAGGAATATGCCAGGAAATACAATATGGTGATCGTAGTGCCTGTGTATGAAAAAGAACAGCCGGGAGTATTGTATAACACAGCTGCTGTGATTGATGCTGATGGCACTTATCTAGGTAAGTACCGAAAAAATCACATTCCGCATACAGGAGGTTTCTGGGAAAAATATTTTTTTAAGCCCGGTAACCTGGGCTACCCGGTATTTCAAACGAAGTATGCAAAAGTGGGTGTTTATATTTGTTACGACCGTCATTTCCCCGATGGAGCAAGGTGCCTTGGCCTCAATGGAGCAGAGATCGTATTCAACCCTTCTGCTACAACAGTTGGCCAATCGCAATATCTCTGGAAACTCGAACAGCC
>JBPOHG010000253.1:0-15667 GCA_052035835.1 Bacteroidota bacterium
TTCCATCACTTCCACTTTAGCTTCATCGAGGCCGGCAACATCAGCAAAAGTTATATTCACTCGGGTGCCTTTTTCAAACAGGGTGGCTTTGGATTTTCCGATATTAAATATGCCGCCGGGGCCACCACCGCCTCCAGGCCCGCCAACCTTGCGCATCATCATGATAAACAGGAATGCAATGAGGAGGATGGGTAATAGCGTGCTAATGATTTGTCCGAACAACTCTCCTTCTTCATCTGAAGTTTCATCAACTTGCTTAATGCCGGGATTCTGGCGATAGAAATCGGTTTGTTCTGCTGCGTAACTCTGAATGTCTTTGAAAGAAAAATACAATTGGGGTTGTGCACTTTTATTGGCAACATCGTATTTTTTTGCGTCTTCTTTGGTGTTGAGCAGTTGCCGGTACATATCAGCTTTGCGGCTAAGGCTGTCTTTATTTACCCATACCCGTACCAGTTTTTTATTGCGGATTACTTTGATTTGCTCAATGTCGCCCTGTTTTACCATTTCATAATATTTCTGCTGGTTGGTTTCAACCCCTGCACTGCTCACACCCCTGAACAGGTTGTATGCAATGATGGAGAGAAAAATAATTCCATAGATCCAGTAAATATTGAAACGGTTCTTTTTTTTCTGTGGATCGTCTCCCATTGGTGGGATATTATCGGGGGAAATCTTTCGCTTGTTGCCTGGTTGATTCATGTTTTGCTGTGCCATTAATAAATTGATATAGGGTCGTTTTAATTAATCATTGTGTTCCATAGAGGGGGCGTCGCTCCAGAGTTCTTCCAACTGGTAAAACTTCCTGGGTTCGGGTAACATAACGTGTACCACGATATTAACGTAGTCGATTAAGATCCATTGTTCTGCCTGTTTACCTTCATGCTTATAGGGTACTTCCTGGCATTGTTTTTTTACTTCTTCTTCTACATAATCGGCAATCGCCCTAAGCTGATTGTTATTGTTTGCCTGGCAGATGATAAAAAAATCTGCTACCGCTTCCGGGATTTTCCTGAGATCGAGGCTGAGAATATACTCGCCTTTTTTCTCCTGTATAGCATGAATGATTGTCTTGAAAAGTTTACTGTTTCTGGTTAATCTCGTCAGGCTTTTTTTGCGGCTGCTTAAAACATTCAGGTTACTCAAATCGGTTTTATTTTATGTGGTGGATATGCATGGATTTTGCCATGCTGTGCTACACTAATATACATTAGCTTGCAACTTATATCAAAAGTACTATTTCTTTGCCATTTAGGGTTTTATGAAATCTACTGCAAACTTCTATATTCTTGATACGGTTGACAGTACCAACAACTATGCCATGGCAAGGGTTCATGCTGGTTTGGCGAAAGATGGCATGGCCTGGTTTGCACGTGACCAACATGCCGGTAAAGGCCAACGGGGCAGTTTATGGAAATCTGAACCTGGCCAAAACATCATTTTAAGCATTGTGATAGCGCCCAATGCTGCCTTTGGCGTTCATCCTTTCCTGTTCAATGCCCTGGTAGCAATCACCGTAAGGGAGTTTATAGCAGATATCTCATCCGAAAATGTTTTCATAAAATGGCCAAATGACCTGTATATAGGTGACAGAAAGGCAGGCGGCATCCTGATTGAAAATGTTTACAAGGGACTGAAACTCACATGGTCTGTTGTTGGAATAGGCATTAATATCAACCAACAGGAATTCGACGACCAGCTTCCCAACCCGGTTTCGCTTTGCATGCTTTCCCCTCGTAAATATAACGCTGAACAATTGTCGAGGACGCTCCACAAAACTATCTATACTGTTATGGAAGAATATGACCCCGGAAAAGAAAGCTTGATCCTCGAAACATATAATGAATTTCTATATGGGAAAGGTAGAAATGTACGGTTGAGGAGGGAGAACATGATCTTTGAAACCACCATAGAATATGTTGATGAGAATGGGCAACTGCATACCCGGGATGTCATCGAGCGACAGTTTTCATTTGGTGAAGTACAATGGCTGATCGGGAATCGATAACTGTTACCTGGTTTCTGCTTCCCTTGCTTCCCGTTCATACTTGTTATTATAATAGCCGTGCAAAATGCTTTCCCAACCGTATTTTATCAGGAAAATAATATATCCGTGTTCCCTGAACTGGCGGATATGGCACAACTCATGCTTCAGCCAGCGTTCATTTGCCAGAAATTCTTTCCTGCTGCAGTTGTGCAGGTGGATGCTGTTGCCGAGTACGATGGCCATGTTGGGCTTATTCAGCTTCCAGGCGGCAAATTTTGCAATCCAGGAATTCTCCCGGATACGGTATTTAATAGGGGTTTCCAAGGTTATTTTTTTGCCTCCCATTGTTCCCATGCTTTGATGATCTCTTCACTGTGTTGCTTATTGCGTGGCTTCAGGAAAATTTTTCTGATCATTCCTTTTTCATCAATCAGGAAGGTAGTGCGGTGAAGGCCCATGTATTTTCTTCCGTATAATTGTTTTTCACCCCAAACCCCGTATTTATCAATAATACGGTGCTGCGGATCGGCCAGCAATGTAAAAGGGAGATCATACTTGTCTTCAAATTTTTTATGTTTTTGAATATCGTCGGGACTAACCCCCACTACTTCAAACCCTTTGTTTTTTAATAGCCCGAAATTATCCCTGAAGTTGCAAGCCTGAATGGTACAGGTTGGGGTATCATCTTCGGGATAGAAGTAGAGAATTAATTTTTTTCCCTTGAACGAAGAAAGTGATACCGTTGTTCCGTGCTGGTCTTTGGCAGTAAATGCCGGGGCTTTCATATGCTCACTGAGTGATGTCATCGTTTATACGTTTACGTTTATCTTGAGAAGCGGTATTTTTTTTCTGTTATATTACCTGCCAGGTCCTTAACAATGATATGCAATTCATGTTCGCCCAAACTACAATGTTCATCGAAGACATACGTAAATACCCTTCCTTTATCATTGCTGAAACGCAGCCATTGCCCATCAAGCAAAGCGGTGAAAAATGCTATTTCTTCGGTGTTGTCTTTCACTGCGAAAGCAATTTTTTTAAACTTTGATACCATCGCCCCATCCCTGAACCCAGCGAGCGGTGTTACCATGGGAGGTATGCTGTCATGGATGAGCTGATAGTTTCCCAACTCACGAAAACTGGCTTTGTACCAACCGTTCTCATACCAGGCTTTTTTATAATCTTCTTTGTTGTTCCAGAAGCGTTTCATGATGACCCGGCCGGTATCTGAAAGCGGGTAATCTGCTTTCATTTTCAATTGAAAATATTGTTGCAAAGGAACCAGGTTGTTGTGCAGTTGAAATATGTTTCCGTTTTCTTTATACTGGAAATGAAAAAAATCATAGATACTTTTTTCCGGAAGGTAAAAACGTAGCTGGCTATTTTCAAATATGTTAACATGTTGCGGCCTGAACAATTGACCGGTTACCGGTGCAATAGTTTCTGGAATGATGGATTCCCGTTGGAGTACAAATTCTATCTGGGATTTATTATCATTCGCATCTGTCACTTCAATCCTTATCTGGTGCGAAACCGTGTCGGGTAATCCTATTACCCCGTCTTCACCCGGTGCGGCACGATAGATACCCTGCTCGTATCCGGGAAGCACAGACAAATGCTGCAGGTATGGACCACCGTTAGCCCTGGTCTTGAAATCAATATGTGCATTGAGGTAACGCGTTTCATCATAGCTGATGCTGTCCATTTCAAAACCGGCAATTTCCCAATTGTCATAAAACAATTCTGCCCTGTAAATACCATTTTGGTTGGTAGAACCGGTATATCGGTCATAGGCTGTAATGCCAAAACTTACTTTATCTGATTTCACCATCACTTTACCAGCCACCGGACGGTACACCCCGTTCACTTTTTTCAAGGGAATGATCCTGGGCGTTTGTTCATAGGTGCTATAACGCCTGTCGTACAGTGCCAGCCTTATGATATCCGGCGCTATCTGGTCTGCCACCGGGAAACCAAACAATAAAGGGTTTAGTACTTTATCAGTTCGGGTATCCCTGATCTCAAAATGCAAATGCGGCCCCTGGGAGCCACCGGTATTGCCACTGGCAGCAATGTAATCACCCTTGTTCACCTTGAAAAGGTTGGCCGGTAAATCGAGAAAAACCTTCCATTCTTTCAATTTGTACTGTTGCTCGGTTACATAGCGTTCCAGTTCGGGATAAAAATCGTTCAAGTGGGCATATAAAGTTGTTAGTCCGTTGGGGTGGTTGATATATATCGCCCTGCCAAACCCATATGGTTCAATTTTTACTTTGGCAATATAACCGTCGGCCGCTGCATAGATGGGCAGGTTTTCTTTTTGATCAGTTTTGCAATCAAGTCCCATATGAAAATGGTTGGGGCGCAATTCGCCAAAGTTTGCAGCCAAAGCTTTTTTGGCCCCAACAGGCCAAATAAAATATCCCTGCGGATAGTCTTTCTTATGAAACAACTGGGCGCTTGCGGCAAAAGGGAGGATTAAAATAATTATATATAAAAGGCTAAAAGAATGCTTCATTCAAATGGGGTTTCAGTGGTATGGCTGCTCTGCAAAGCCTGCACATATGCAGGTTCAAAGATACATATCTGCCGGTTCTTCTGCCACTTGTATCACAGTATAAATGGTTAAAACATGTTTGTAAATATTTACTTGCTGCAAAATTTGACACGCATGGCTTTTACATTTACTTTTGCACGCCAGTCAATCGGCACATCTCCATATGCCAAAGAACAACTCGATCCACACAGTTTTAATCATCGGAAGCGGACCTATTATCATCGGACAAGCATGTGAATTTGATTATAGTGGAACCCAGGCAGCCCGCAGCTTGCGTGAAGAGGGGGTTAAAGTTATCCTGATCAACAGCAACCCTGCTACGATCATGACCGACCCCATGATGGCCGACCGGGTATACCTTCTTCCACTAACAGTAGAGAGCATAGAGCAAATCCTGGAGGAAAATAAAATTGATGCGGTGTTGCCTACCATGGGCGGACAAACAGCGTTGAATCTCTGCAAAGAAGCAGATGAACTTGGTATCTGGGAAAAATTCGGCGTTCAATTAATTGGTGTAGATATCAAAGCCATCGATAAAGCCGAAGACAGGGAAAAATTCCGCAACTGGATGATTGAAATGAACATCCCTGTTGCGCCTGCCAAAACAGCCAATTCCTTCCTGGAAGGAAAAGAATTTGCCCAGGAAATTGGATTCCCGCTGGTGATTAGGCCATCGTTCACGCTTGGCGGAACAGGAGGCGGTATCGTTTATAGAAAAGATGACCTCGACGAAGCACTTAACAACGGGCTTACTGCTTCACCCATACACGAAGTACTGGTTGAAAAAGCCGTGCTGGGATGGAAGGAATTTGAGCTGGAACTGCTTCGCGATAATGCCGATAATGTTGCCATCATTTGTACAGTAGAAAACTTTGATCCGATGGGGGTGCATACGGGCGACAGTATTACGGTAGCCCCTGCTATGACACTCAGCGATACTGCATTTCAACTCATGCGGAATACTGCCATCAGTATGATGCGTAACCTGGGCAATTTTGCCGGAGGCTGTAATGTTCAGTTTGCCCTTAACCCACAAACAGAAGAAATCATCGTGGTGGAAATTAACCCACGGGTGAGCCGCTCATCGGCACTGGCAAGCAAAGCAACGGGTTACCCCATCGCAAAAATTGCCGCAAAGCTGGCGCTGGGTTATAATTTGGATGAATTAAAAAACCAGATCACACAATCCACTTCTGCATATTTTGAACCTGCACTTGATTATGTCATTGTGAAAATCCCCCGCTGGAATTTTGATAAATTCAAAGGAGCCAACGATACACTTGGGTTTCAAATGAAAAGTGTGGGGGAAGTAATGGGCATCGGAAGAAGTTTTACCGAAGCAGTTCAGAAAGCCTGCCAAAGCCTCGAAAACGAAGCGGTAGGCCTTGGGTATTATGGCAAGAGCCTGATGCATACCGATGAATTGCTCGATTATATTAAAACGCCAAAGTGGGACCGCATTTTCAGGATTAAAGATGCACTCATGGCTGGTGCCAGTGTGAAAAGGATATGTGAGAATACCATGATCGACCGCTGGTTTATTTACCAGATTCAAAAGATATGTGATTGTGAAAAGCAATTATCGCAGTATGATATTAAATCGCTGCCAGACGAATTACTAATTGAAGCAAAAAACCTTGGTTTCAGCGATGAACAAATCATCCGCATCATGCGGGAAGAAAACAGCGAACGTATTTATGAAAGAAGAAAAGCCATGGGGCTAACAAGGGTGTACAAAATGGTAGATACCTGCAGTGCTGAATTCAAAGCCGAAACACCTTATTTCTATTCTACTTTTGAAACAAAGGCCGAAACCGGTTCACTGGTATCCAATGAATCGATAGTTTCTTCGAAAAAGAAAATAATCGTACTGGGTAGCGGCCCCAACAGGATCGGACAGGGTATCGAATTTGATTATTGTTGTGTGCACGGTTTGCTGGCGATTAAAGAGTGTGGTTTTGAGGCGATCATGGTGAATTGCAATCCCGAAACAGTTTCAACAGATTTTGATATAGCCGATAAATTATATTTTGAACCCGTATTCTGGGAACACCTCTGGGAAATTGTAGAACATGAAAAACCAGATGGTGTGATTGTGCAGCTGGGAGGGCAAACGGCTTTAAAACTTGCCAAACGATTGCATGAAAAAGGGGTTCGTATCATAGGAACTTCATTTGATAATATGGATATCGCAGAGGACCGTGGAAGATTCAGCGATATGCTCAAAGATCTCGGTATCCCATACCCGAAATATGGAACAGCCTTTAATACCGATGAAGCCATAGAAGTTGCACAGCAAGTAGGGTACCCAGTATTGGTAAGGCCAAGTTACGTATTGGGCGGGCAACGAATGCGTATCGTACTCAATGATGAGGAACTGGAAAAAGGAGTACTGAGTTTATTAAAACACCTCCCCGGAAATAAAATCCTCATTGATCATTTCCTCGATCGATGCCAGGAAGCCGAAATAGACGCCATTTTTGATGGTACAGATTTTCATGTGATGGGCCTGATGGAACATATTGAACCGGCCGGTATTCACAGCGGTGACAGCAATGCGGTATTGCCACAATTTAATTTGAGTCCGCTCATTGTTCAAACGATGGAAGAATATGCCGAGAAAATTGCCAGGGCATTGAATATATGCGGACTAATAAATATTCAGTTTGCTATTAAAGACGGAAACGTATTTGTAATTGAAGCGAACCCGCGTGCATCCCGTACAACACCATTCATTGCTAAAGCTTACCAGATCCCATATTTAAACATTGCAACCAAAGTAATGCTTGGAGAAGCCAGGCTTAAAGATTTTACTTTTGTGAAAAAACTAAAAGGCTTTGCCATCAAAGAACCAGTGTTTTCATTCAATAAATTCCCCGGCGTAAATAAGGAGCTGGGCCCTGAAATGAAGAGTACAGGGGAAGCCATTCGTTTTATTAAAGACCTGCGTGACCCTTATTTCAGGCAATTGTATAAGGAGCGCAGCATGCACCTTAGTAAATAAACTTCAGTTTAGCGGAGCGCCATATTTGGTATTTTAGGTAATGCATTCGTACCGGGTACCTGTTTGGAAACAAATTCCATTTCTTCGGCTGCTTATACCGCTGGTTGCAGGGATATTGCTGCAATGGTACTTTCATTTTCCTGTTCCTTTTTTGGTCTCTTTGATTTTGATCTGTTTGCTGCTCTTGGCAGCCAGTTCCCGGTTCAATCTGTTGTTCCGCTACCGGTACCGGTTAGTAGAAGGTGCATTGGTTGCCATACTGATTTGTACACTGGCCATGTTTTTGGTACATCGGCATCAGCAGCCATATAGGTCAAATTGGTATGGAAATGTTTTAAGGCAGGGTTCGAGGCTATTGCTTGTTGTTGATGAAGTGCCGGTTAGGAAAACCAATTCATTTAAAGCAGTAGCAAAAGTAAAAGCTGTAATAAAGGATAGCCGTGTTATGTTGAGTTCTGGAAAAATCCTGCTTTATTTTCCATTAAGAGACTCATTGATCATCCCGGGGTATGGGCAATGCATCATCACAAACAGCCCGGTGCAGCCAATTCAAAATTCGGGCAATCCCGGCGCATTCGATTACCAGCGTTTTGCAGCTTTCCAGGGTATTTTTCATCAGATTTTTATGAAACAGGGCAGTTGGGTACCAGTTAAATGGGAACCTGACATGCATTTGCAGCACTATGTGTTGCAGATGAAAGAATTCACACTACAAGCCCTCAGGAAGTATATCAGCAAGGATAAAAAAATCCTTGGTATTGCCGAGGCGTTGTTGATAGGGTATAAAGATGACCTCGATAAAGAACTTGTTCAGGCTTATAGCAATACAGGGGTAGTGCATATCATTGCCATTTCGGGCTTGCACCTGGGCCTTATTTATATAGCCCTTTTATGGTTGTTTGAAAAAATTCGCTTTCTAAGAAAGATGCCATTGCTGAATGCAATGCTCATTATTAGTTGCCTCTGGCTGTTCGCTTTGCTCACCGGGGCTTCGGCGTCGGTGTTGCGAAGCGCCGTGATGTTTACCTGTATAGTAGCGGGCAAGGCTTTTAACAAACAAGCATCTGTTTTCAATTCCCTTGCCGCTTCTGCGTTTATCCTTTTATGTTATAATCCCTGGTTTTTATGGGATGTTGGGTTTCAACTCAGTTACCTGGCAGTCCTGGGGATATTATTGGTACAACAGCCATTGTACAGGCTGCTCTTTACCCACAATAAATGGTTGCAGTATATATGGCAAATGCTCTCGGTGACCATTGCGGCCCAACTCATGGCCTTTCCTATCTGCCTTTTTTATTTTCACCAGTTCCCCAATCTTTTTTTTATCAGTAATTTATTTGCCGTCCCACTTTCAACCATTATTCTTTTTGCCGAAATCCTATTGCTGATATTATACCCCCTTCCTTTTTTAGCCAACTATGCAGGCGTCATTTGTTCTTATTTACTGTCCTGGATGAATGCGATGATTGTTTGGATGAATGCGCTTCCGTTCTCGGTCACTGATTTTATTTATGCCGATGTTTTCACCACCATCATTTTGTACTTTTTTATTTTCCTGCTGCTGGCGGGCTGGTTGCTTCAGAAAAAACAATACTTCTACAGTGCGATGTTCATGGCATGGCTTTTTACAGCGATACATATTTATTATGATCTACGGGTTATTCATCGAAAAGAAATGATTGTTTACCAGGTGCCTAAATTCAGGGCGATAGATTTTGTTAGCGGCCAACGTTATTTTTTTATCGGCGATGATACACTGCGCCAGCATCAGCAGTTGCCTAATTTTCATCTCAAACCTGCCAGGATATACCGGAAGGCATCCAGGGAGTCGGCACCATTCAATGGATGGCAACAACAGGGCATGTATATAAATTTTTATGGGAAGAAGATTGTACTGATCAATCACGCAGTGCAGTATAAATATCAGCCGGATCATTTTTTTGCAGATGTCATGATACTCAGCAATAATGCTGCTGTAGATATCGGGCATTTAAACAACATGTTGCACCCCGCTATTATTGTAATGGATGCGTCGAATAGTTTGTGGAAAATTGCCGAATGGAAAAAAGCCTGTGATGCGTTACATTTGCCCTGCTTTTCGGTACCCGATCAGGGAGCCTTCAGATACAAAGTTCAATAGCTTTTTTAACGCTTAACCGATTGCCATCCGGCATACAGTTTTATGAAAAAAATATCATCAGCATTGATTTCTGTCTTTTATAAAGACGGGATCGAACCTATTATTCATGCATTGCACAATGCCGGTACTACATTATATAGCACAGGTGGCACACAACAGTTCATTGAACAAATGAATATTCCATGCATACCTGTAGAATCACTCACGGGCTACCCGTCAATTTTGGGGGGAAGGGTTAAGACATTGCACCCATCGGTTTTTGGCGCCATTCTTGGCAAAAGGAATGATGAAACTCATATAGCCGAGATGCAAACGCATCAAATTCCACCAATTGACCTGGTGATTGTTGACCTGTATCCTTTTGAAGAAACGGTCAACAGCTTTGGCGGAACGATTCCGGAAGATGAATCTCCCATCATCGAAAAAATTGATATCGGAGGTCCATCAATGATCAGGGCAGCAGCCAAAAACCACCGGGATGTAGTTGTAGTGGCAGCAAAAAAAGATTATGCATTGCTACTTGAATTGCTGTTATCGCAACAACTTTCAACTACGTTTGAACAGCGGAGGATGTTTGCTATTAAAGCATTCGATGTATGTACAGCATATGATAATGCTATCTCCAATTACTTTCACCAAACAGCATTTGCTACTCCGTTTAACCAGGAAGAAAAAGTATTGCGGTATGGAGAAAACCCTCATCAACCGGCAACATTTTATGGGGATCTCCAATCCCTCTTTACCCAGGTTAATGGCAAGGAGTTGTCATACAATAACCTGGTTGATGTGGAAGCTGCCATACAGTTGATTCGTGAAATGAAGGCTACAACATTTGCCATTATCAAACATAC
The DNA here is from genome assembly GCA_052035835.1 of Bacteroidota bacterium. GTDB lineage: Bacteria > Bacteroidota > Bacteroidia > Chitinophagales > Chitinophagaceae > Ferruginibacter. Next base: position 10,540 of record JBPOHG010000253.1, read on the forward strand.
CAATGTGTGCGGCATCGCCCAGGCAGATGACCTCCTAACTGCCTGGCAGAATGCGCTCGCAGGCGACCCTGAGAGTGCTTTCGGTGGTGTACTGGTTTGCAATGCTACTGTAGATGCAGATACCGCGGAAGCCATACATGAATTGTTTTTTGAAGTACTAATTGCCCCGGCATTTTCAGCCGATGCACTTTTAAAATTGCAAGGCAAAAAAAACAGGATACTGCTACAGCTTCATCCTTCGGAGGCCTCTCCGGTAATGTATCGTTCTTTGCTCAATGGTATATTGGAACAGCAGTGCGACCAGGGAAATTTTTCGGAGTGGAAAGAGGCCGGTGGAAGGGCTTGTACAAACCTTGAACAGGCCAACCTCATCTTTGCCAACCTTGTTTGTAAGCACTTAAAGAGCAATGCCATTGCTTTGGTGAAAGACAGGCAATTAATTGGAAAGGGATGTGGGCAAACCAGCCGAATAGATGCATTGCGTCATGCCATAGAGAAAGCTAAACAGTTTGATTTTAGCTTACAGGGAGCCGTATTGGCCAGTGATGCATTTTTTCCTTTCGATGATTGTGTAAAGATTGCTCATGCTGCGGGGATACAAGCATTTATTCAACCAGGGGGTTCTATCCGGGACGCAGATTCAATTGAATACTGCAAAATCAATAACCTGGCAATGGTGCTCACCGGGACCAGGCATTTTAAACACTAGCATTTTACATGAACCAACAACAGAAAGCTGATGGAAAGGGGAGCGGTTACCTGGCGCTTGTTACCACAAGTTTATTGTGGGGCACTACCTGGGTTGCCAGCAAAGTGGCTGTATTGGAAATGCCGGCTTTGCAGATGGCATATATCAGGCAGCTGATTGCAGGCGCTTTATTTGTGATTTTTTTCATGTGGATTAAAAAAATGCCGTTGCCTACTAAAAAACAATTTCAATGGTTGCTGGTGATGGCTGCCCTGATGTTTGTTTTCGCTAACGGGCTAAGCACCTGGAGCCTAAAGTATATCCCTACAGGATTGGCGGCGCTAATTGGTGCTTTGTATCCATTGAGCGTGGTGTTGATAGAATGGATTTTTTTTAAATCGAAGCGGATGAACCTGCTTACTTTCCTCGGGCTGTTCCTTGGCATCACAGGGGTGGGCATTGTTTTTTATGAAAACGTTTTCGGTAATTTCGATTATGCATTCCTGGTAGGATTGTCATTGTCGGTTTTTGCCATGCTTTCCTGGAGCCTCGGCACGGTTTTTTTATCCCGTAACAAAGCCAACCTCGACCCATATTATGGAACCGGCTGGCAAATGCTCATCAGCGGTTTTATGTTGTTGCTCATAGCTGAGATTTTCCAACCTACAATTCCCATCGCTACCATATCGCTTAAATCATGGGCGATGATTTTATACCTGATAACGTTCGGATCTATCATCAGCTTTGTTGCATTTATTTATTCGATGAAAAAACTCCCTGCAGCCATTGCATCCTTATATGCTTACATCAATCCACTCGTTGCAATGGTTGGTGCAGCCATTGTATTAAAAGAAAAACTAACATTGAATATTCTTTGGGGAGCAGTAGTAACCCTGATTGGTGTATTTCTTGTAAACTATAGCATTAAAAGAGACAATGAGAAAATTATTGCGGAAGCTGAGATATAAACCGCTCGTGCAATAATTTCCATCCTTTGAACTGCGGATCCTCACCCAGGAAGTTGTTGTGGAAGATGCAACAGAACATGCCCCGCACTTCACAACAAGCGTTATATAGTTTCATCATTTCTTCATAGGCCGATTCGGGGCTTAGGTGTTGCTCATAATGGCTGTTGGCATCCATAAAACAAAAAGGGACCATTCTCAGTGAGGTGGATTCTTCTTTTGAGAGGTTATACCAAAAGAATGGAGTGGCTACCGATGCCCTGAAGCCATTGATGCTTCCATAACCCATACTAAAATCTTCTTCTATTCCTGAATCGATTAAACTTTCAAATGTGCCGGGCATTTGAAAATAAATATAGTGCTGCCTTGATTTATTAATTTTTTTGTTGCCGGCCTTTTCCAGCGTCTTGATTTCTTTCGATAGCCGCCTGAAATTACCATTGCTGTTCCAGGATGGATGGATGCCAATTTCATACCTGGCTGCATGTTTTGCTATCAGCGCTTTCATCGCCGGGTTATGTGGTGTGATATTTTTATCATAACGGCTGCTATAACCTGCAACGAGGAAAAAATAAGTTGGTTGAAGGTTATATGCTTCATGGATTTTATCGAGGTAATGATAACTATCAAAAGGGTCTTTTTGCATTCCCATTAAGACCTTCAACCGCTCCACTGAAGGCTTCACAAAAAAACCGCCTAGGTTCCTGATTATACCTTTGTTGCGGTAAGACCATGCGATATCAATATCATATGTGATACAAACTGTTGGGTGTGATGTTGGCAAATTTTTTTCTTTCAAACCCCTTGATAATAGTTCCTGAAAAAAATGTTGGATCCAGTAATTCACGAGTGGCCATTGAAGAAAGCCCTGCTTCCATGCAATTGAATTTTCATGTGCATAGCGGCCATACAAGTCTTTTTTATGAGGAAGGTATTCTTCATACCTGCTTATCAGGTAAAAGGTAGCCGACAACAGATCAAATCCATAATCTGCATGGCCGGTTTCAAAAAATGCAGGCTTGCCATTGAATTGAATAATGTCTATCGATTGTTCACGAATGCCAGCTTCAGATAATAAGCCATGAGGGCGCATCCGAAAATGGTCTTCGGGCATTGCTTCATGGCTGTAATTAAATTTAAACCCCTCAAATTGTCTATAACCTTCGGCATTGCTGGTAATGTTGTATGCAACGCCCAGCTGTTCGCCAAAAATGAACCGGCAAATATATTGCAGCCTGGGTGTACTTTGTTGTGTGTAAATGAGAAGCATGAACAATAAAAAAGCCGGTTGCGCCGGCTTTTCAAAATAAATTTACTGCTTATTTTTTAAAACGTTCTTTCCATAACTGGTTAAATGTTTTTTGACTGAATTGTAAATCACTCCTGCTTCGGTTCCAGTCTTTGAACATGCCATTTACTATTTTATTCTTCAGATTTCCCGTTCCCAGGTTCATCAATCGCCGGTTGAGTGAAGCGAACTTCCAGGCTTTCCATGCCAAGCGCTCTGTAAATGAACTAAGCCTATCTTCTACTGCTTCGTGCCGGTTTTCCAGCAGGAGTTCATGCAAATTAATCTTCACGGCACAAACTTCTGTGCAATTGCCACATAGCGAAGATGCATAACTGAGATGCTTATACGATTCCATTCCCTGGAGGTGTGGTGTTATTACACTTCCAATTGGGCCGCTGTAGGTAGCGCCATAGGCATGCCCGCCAATATTTTTATAAACAGGGCAAGCATTCAGGCATGCCCCGCACCGGATGCAATACAGGCTTTCCCTTTGTTTGGGGTTCTTTAATATATTGGTGCGGCCATTATCGAGTAGGATAACGTACATCTCCGATGGCCCGTCGGTTTCATTGGGTTGCCTGGGACCACTTACTATGGTATTGTACACTGTTAGCCGCTGGCCGGTACCGTAAGTACTTAACAAAGGCCAGAATAAAGCCAGGTCTGCTACTGAAGGGATTACTTTTTCTATGCCCACCACAACGATATGTGTTTTCGGAAACGCACAACTCAGCCTCGCATTGCCTTCGTTTTCTGTTACTGCAATGGCGCCAATATCGCTGATGATAAAATTTGCCCCGGTGACTCCTACTTCAGCTTCTACATATTTTTTGCGAAGGATATTTCTTGCTACCAGCGTAAGTTGTTCGGGTGTTAGGCGTGGATCTGTGCCCAGTTTTTCTGCAAATAATTTGGCAACATCCTCTTTGCTTTTATGCATAGCAGGTGTTACAATATGGTACGGGGGCTCTCCGTCGAGTTGTTGAATATATTCTCCCAGGTCGGTTTCTATGCTATCAATCCCATTTTCGGCAAGGGCGTCATTGAGATGTATCTCTTCAGTTACCATGCTCTTGCTCTTCACCAGGGTTTTGCAATTCTTTTGCCGGCAAATACTAAGGATTTCTTCAACCGCATGCTTGCTGTCTTCGGCCCAAATTACTTTACCGCCTCTTTTACTAAACTGCAATTCAAATTCCTCCAATTGCTGATCAAGTGTTTCAATGGCTTTCCACTTGGTATTTTTTGCACGCTCCCTGGCCAGGTGTATATGCTCAAACTGCATTTTGCCCTGGGGAACTACGGCATTGTATTTCCCAATGTTGAAATTTATTTTTCTGCGATGCTCTGCATCGGTTGCTTTGGCTGTACTCTTTGATATAAATGTTTCGGAAATTTCCGTCATGGTTCTTTTGTTTATCAACTTACCTGCATACATCAGCTAAGTTGGCGACGCTCCATTCAACTGCATATTTTCTATCATCCCAGCTTACAAAGTTACATAAACTGATGTAAGCATTATAAACAGCACTTTTTTCAGCAATTTGTGGAACCTCCAATGTTAAGTTTTACTGGCCAACCATAAACACCGCATTGCACAACATGAGTTTCCCATTCTCCCAAAAATCGCGGAACATAATATTATCGGTAATAAATACAACTTGCCCGCCACCTAATTGCTGGGCCCCAAACACCAGTGCGTCGTTTAACTGCGGGCTTAATTTATGGCCAACAAAACCTGCATGCAGTTGGTTTTTCTTAATCACGCCTGCATTCCAGCCTTCTTTCATGAAGTCGTAAATATTGGTATCCATTTTTAAGCTGTAGTAGTGCTTAGGGTATCCAAACATCAGTGGATGAGTGTTGTCAATTTCTACTTTAAAGATGGAGCCGGGTGTCATACCAGAAATTTCTTCCCGCTCCCTGCAATCATAATGCTGTATGGCATCGTACGGGTCCTTTCCCCCTGATCCCGTATCTGATCCGCTTTTCAAATGTAGTGCACTCCAGTCCTGTTTACTTAACTGGGATACAGCCGACTCCAATGCTACAATACGTCCGCCATTTTCTACCCATTGTTTTATTTTCTCAGCCGTTCCTTTATCAGATAAATACCTGTGCCTGCCATCGGGAAGGATCAAAACATCAATATCGGGCCAGTTGATATCCGAAACATCATCACTG
>JBPOHG010000078.1:0-3234 GCA_052035835.1 Bacteroidota bacterium
ATATGGCGGGGATTTACCAACCCTGGACCGACAAAGAAACCGGTGAAACCATGGATACTTTCGCCATTGTTACCACCCGGGCAAATGGATTGATGGAAGGAATACACAATTCTAAAAAACGTATGCCCACCATTTTAACCGAAGAACTGGCCTGGGAGTGGATTATGAATGACCTAAGTGAAGAACGAATAAAGGAAATCGCATCTTACCGGTTCCCTGCAAAAGACATGTGGGCGCATACCATCAGGAAGGAATTTAAGATCCTCGAATCGCCTACCGAATTTTATGCGTATGAAGAATTGCCTCCATTAGATGTTGTATTATGACAGAATTTTTATTGCATATAAACTATGGGACTAAAACACACCCTGTAAAAGCGGTCGTAACCTACGAGAGCAATCAGGTTTTGCGTATACGGGTGTACGGTAGGCAGCGTAGTATTTTATTGGAAAACAATTACCCGTTGTTGCAGTGCACCCAAAGCAAGGCCGCTATTAAATGGAAATTGAAAGAAGGCAGCTTGGGCGATGACCCTTCACAGAGCGCCCGTTTACTCAAGGGCATCATTGAACAATTAGAATATTTCATCAAAGAAAAACACAAGGGCTTAACCAAACAGGAGTATTTAATGCAGCATAAACGATAAGCCCCGCTTTTTTAAACCAGCCGCCGCAACCCATCACCATCTCTTTAAAACGCTACCCAGTTCCAACGCAACTTTCCTTTTGATAATTCGAGCGCCGGGGCAGGAAATTTCAGCGAGTTGAGCACATACAAAGCGTATCTCAGTAATTTTTTATTGGTCTTGATTTTCGTGAGGTCAATATCAGGCGCCAGGTACCATTGCCTGTAACGTTGAATGTCGTTGCGGGCAAACACAATATTCCCCTGGCCGTCTTTAGCAATATTCTCCCTGGCACCAAACATGCCTTCGGCACCATATCCTACAGATATTTGCAGCCATGCCGGTATCTTAGATTTGGGAAAGAAAGGGCGCAGGCTGGTGCTGAACCAGTAGGTTTGAGCATTGTAATCTTTTAAAAACCTTTCGGCACTGCTTTTTCCAAAAAGCTGGTTCGTACGGGTATTGAGTTGCGCATCAGTATAGGATTTGCGGTGAAAGGAGGCTTTGAGTTGTACCCGTTGTTCATCCCAGGCCAGTTCCTGCGCCACGAGCGCCCCGCTGCCCAGGATATTGGCGCCAATATCGCCCCAGCTCCAGCCCCATTCGGTACTGAAACCATCGAGCACTTCAATGACAGTTTGGTAAACTGCGCCGCTGATACCACCCAGCCATATCCGCTTTTTTCTGTCGATGCCGGTGCTACGCCACATTTCCATGCTAAATTTCCCCATAGAATATGCACTGTACACATGCCCCACTTTGTCAACCTGCTGCCATTCGCCCCAATCATTGAACACATGAAATTTTCCCTGCGGATAATTCTTATACCAGGCTGCATACAACCCAATCATACTGGCGCCATATACGCCTGCATTGGCAAAAGCAACGGTGCGCACTTTTTTTCGGCTGAATGGATAAACGCCGGGCGGCCATTTCGTGCTGTCGTTAGATACACCCAACGCCGCTGGGTGACCTGTTACAGGGGCAATGGCCGTATCCTGTGCAGCTGCCTGTAAAAACAACAATATGGAGAAAAAAAAGCCGCATAGGGTTTTCACAGTACAAGGGTGCGACGCCACTGAAGGGGAAGACTGGTATGAAGTGCGGTACATAAAAAACAAAAATAGCGGTAAACTGGGTTATTCAGATACGAATAATATATTTGTAAAGATCTAAAAACGAAAAATATGGATAAGAACATTCAGGCGAAAATTGATAAATGGCTTGCCGGAAATTATGATGAAGCATCAAAAGAAGTGATCCGCAAACAACAGCAGGAAAACCCGGCCGACCTGGCAGATGCGTTTTATAAAAACCTCGAATTTGGTACGGGTGGTTTACGTGGTATCATGGGGATTGGTACCAACCGCATGAATAAATATACCGTGGGTATGGCTACTCAGGGATATGCCAATTACCTGAAGCAGTCATTCAGCGGAGAGATCAGCGTGGCGATTGGCCACGACTCCCGCAATAACAGCCGGGCATTTGCCGAAATTACAGCCAATGTTTTTGCAGCGAATGGCATTAAAGTGTACCTGTTTGAAAATCTTCGTCCGACACCCGAGATCAGTTTTGCCATCCGGCATTTTGGTTGCAAGGGCGGCGTGGTTTGTACCGCCAGCCATAACCCAAAAGAATACAATGGCTATAAAGCGTATTGGGACGATGGCGCTCAACTGGTGCCGCCACATGATAAAAATGTGATTGTGGAAGTAGAGAAAATTGATTCGGTGGATGATGTGAAATGGGAGGGAGGCGCTGAAAATATTACGATCATCGGCAAAGAAGTGGATGAGCTGTACCTGGATATGGTGAAGGGGTTGAGTGTTTATCCGGAGGTATGCGAAAAGCAACATGACCTCAAGATTGTTTATACGCCTGTGCATGGTTCGGGCATCATGCTGGTACCGGATGCGCTTAAACGCTATGGCTTTACGAACGTACATATTGTGAAGGAACAGAGTACGCCGGATGGTAATTTCCCAACGGTGATCTATCCCAACCCGGAGGAAACAGAGACCATGAGCATTGGATTGAAGCAGGCAAAGGAACTGGATGCCGATATCCTGTTGGGAACCGACCCCGACGCAGATCGTGTAGGCATTGGCGTTAAGAACAACAAGGGCGAATGGATACTCATGAACGGCAACCAAACAGCCCTGCTGGCGTTCAATTATATGATAGAAGCCCGCAAAGCAAAAGGCATTGCACAGCCCAATGATATGGTGATCAAAACAATCGTTACCACCGATATGATTGATGTGATCGCAAAGGTCAACGGCGTTTCCTGTTACAATGTACTCACGGGGTTCAAATGGATATCATCGTTGATCAAACAAAAAGAAGCCAAAGAAAATTATATCATCGGCGGCGAAGAGAGTTTTGGTTTAATGATTGGCAATGGCATCCGCGACAAGGATTCGGTAAGTGCCGTTACCATCCTGTGTGAGATGGCGGCATACGAAAGAAACAAGGGCCGCAGCTTGTTTGCCAAACTGGTTGACCTGTATGTACAGTATGGCTTTTATAAAGAAAGCCTGGTGAGCATCACCAAAAAAGGCATGAATGGCGCCGCTGAGATCAGCGAAATGATGACAGCCTACCGC
>JBPOHG010000156.1:0-1633 GCA_052035835.1 Bacteroidota bacterium
CTCAAGAGAAACATATCCAAAATATATTAATTTTTATTTGTATTTACTGGCCGAAATAGCCATTGCAGCTTGCGATTTGGCAGAGGTGTTGGGTATGGCCATTGGACTTATCTTTTACAAATTCAAATGCCCCAAACATGTTTCCATGGTCGCTGATGGCAAGGGCCGGCATTCCATCGGCAATGGCCTTTTTATACAGGCTTTTGATAGGGGCAGCCCCATCAAGCAATGAAAATTGAGTATGTACGTGAAGATGACTGAATTTCATGTTGTAACGTTGCCACAGGTTTCACGCTGCCAGGATTGGCTGGCTGGGTGTTTTGTGGCAGGCAGACTACAAATATCGTTAACAACCAACTGATTTTGAAAGGATCGTTTTCCACAACCTGGGTTATCCCGGAGCAGTAAATTTTACTACAGGAAGGTTGCATAACCGGGTAAAATGGGTTACCTTTGCAGCGTCTGATTAGAAAAAATATTTATTAATTGTTTGTAGGACAGGACTCAAAGACAGGAATTAGGCATCAGATCAATTAGGAATCAAAGAAGAGTAAATACCACAAGACTAAGTCGTACGTACGTGTAAACCAAGATTTTACGTATGAAAAACTTATTTTTTGTTTTTCTTTTAGCCGGTTTTACCCCGGTTTTTACACAAGAAAGCATTGCGCAGCGCAGTTTAAATTCGCTTCAGTTTTCTGATGAACCTCGCACCTTAAAGTTTATTGATGGAATTGAGATCAGGGGGGAGGGAATCAGCATTACCGAACCGGCAGACCTTCCATCTGCACAAACCAGTGCTAACAGGGACCATCTTCCATTAATAGAACAGCAGTCGTCCCTTCAGTTCAAATATGCGCAATTATTAAATAAAGAGGTAGAGCTGATCACCAACATCCCGTTGTTTACATTTATAGAAGACTGGTGGGAAACCAGGTACAGGTATGGTGGAACCAGTAAAAGCGGTATCGATTGCAGTGCATTCACCGGAATGCTGCAGAGTGCTGTGTATGGTATTCAACTACCACGTACGGCCAGGGATCAATACCATTATTGCAGTAAAATTTCCAGAGAAGAACTTAAAGAAGGCGACCTTTTATTTTTTAACACCAGGGGTGGCATCAGCCATGTGGGGGTATACCTTTCGGATGGTTACTTTGCCCATTCGAGCACCAGCCAGGGAGTTACCATCAGCAGCCTGGAAGATGATTATTACCGTGCCCGCTTTATTGGCGGCGGCCGGCCAGAAAAAAATGTAGTGCAACTGGCCGCAGAAGAAAACTGTGAAGAGTAATCAAAACTTCTCCCATACATCAACGCAGCTTAACTCAATGGCTGCGTTTTTTATTTGAGTTGATTTACTTTGATGTAATAATTAGGATCAACTTTAAAATCGGTGACCCTTTTATTTTTCTTTACTTTAAATGTTTGCCAATCTGTTCCGGGCGTTACCCAGTATGGTTTATCATTTACATATACTTTTAGTTTCATTGAAAATCCGGGTACGGTATTTTCCCAACGGTAAGAAAGTTTTCCATCTGTAACCCTGTATTGTAGTTCGGGAATATTTGTTGTGCGCAGGTACTGGTTGAATATTGCGGAGCAATCATATCCTGCAAATTTGCTGATATAT
>JBPOHG010000054.1:0-2570 GCA_052035835.1 Bacteroidota bacterium
TATTTGAAGAGGGAAGGAGTAGTGAAAGAATCACTGGCAACATCTGCTGCCCTGAGGTCGTCCCGTACAAGATGGGTAGTAACGCTAACGGGTGATAGCAGTTTTTTGAAGAAATGGCTGCAGCACAGGGCAATTCGTTCGTAAAAGCATGTTACATTTCTGAAGATTGAATTATAATTTTTCTTGCTTTCTAAATAAAAGGTTCATCAAATCTTATATTATGGCAGAATTATCAACCGGTGAAAATAACCGGAACAAGAAGGGGTTTGCCCGGGCAACAGCGAAAAAATCTACCCGGGTAGACTTAACGCCAATGGTAGACCTTGGCTTTTTACTGATTACATTTTTTGTCTTCACTACTACTATGAGCAAACCACAAGTAATGGAATTATTAGAGCCCTTTGATGGCGAAGAGACAAATGTGAAGCATTCGGGGGCAATGACACTGATTGCAGGAAAAGATAAACGGGTGTACTATTATTATGGGAAGTACGATTCGGCTGCCATTAAACCGTTGAAAGTAATTACTATTGATGGGATCAGGCCACTCATTGTGTCACAAAAAAAGCAAACCCCCATCGGTGATCTAATGTATATACTCAAAGCAGATAGTGCATCAACATTCGGCCACCATATTGATATGCTCGATGAAATGCTGATATGTGACATAACCCCCGGGCATTTTGCAGAAGTAGATATTACTGATATTGAAATGAAAGCCATTCAATCAATGGAAAAAGCCCCATGATGCAACCTTAATTAATAGTGATGGTATGATGGATACTACTATCTGTGCTAAACCTAAATGACAGCGTATAAATGCCAGGTGTATTTCTTGTGAACTGATAAATAGTATTTCGCAATGGTAAATCCTGTGTGCAAACACAACCCCTGTATTCAGCTACGATGTTAATATTCGTAGTATCTCCATTTGTTACTTGTTCGAAATTGCCAAACTGGCCACATCCATCTGTGCACCAAAAACTGATTTCAATTGGTATGATTTGATTTACCGTACCAGAATGGCTGCCATTTACCTGCTCTACATTAGCTCCGGCATAACGGATGCAATTATCTTCTTCATTGTCTATTGTACATCCCGAAAGAAACTGTAATGAGTATCCGAGGAAAATAAATATTGAAAGTTTGGATAAAGAACGCATTGTTTTTTAACATTAGACATTCGATTGACAGATAATGCTGCTTTATGATAGCCGTCTTTTCAAAAAAATATGCATTATTTTAAATAAAATCATGGCATTTTTTTGTCTTTTTTCAATTCTTTGAGAATTAGTATCCCAGTTATAATAAATGGGATAGTAGAACCGGCTATTCGAACATTGGATGTAAGCATTCCGATAAAAAAGAGAAATAGTATGATACAGCTCATACATATGAGTCCAGCAAGTATAATCTTTTTACCAGGTTTTCGATGAAATAATGCAATCAGGATGATCACCTGCCCTGCGAAAGGAATGAGTATAAAGGGGTGTAAGAAAGCTTTGTATTTGGCTCCTGCATGTACAAGCAGGTCGTATTCCAATTCAAAAATGAACATTGATTCTGTGCCACTCCATTCAAGATAGCCAATCAGGAAAGAGGCCAGTAAAGAAATTAGCAAGGGCTTTTTCATATACTTAAATTGATATTGCAAGTTTAAAGATTACACAAGCAAATAGATTCAGTTTAAAATATCATGACAATTTGGAAGATTCATTTTTCATATAGTCGCAAAGGCGAACTGGGGGCTCTCCAGGTTTTGAAATATTAATTGCTCCTAACTTTATTTCTAAGCAGTATGCCTAAAAAAAATAAGAGTAAAGCCCAAGTCAACATTGCAATATGGAGCCAGTTTACTTCTCTAACCATGCTTATTTGTATCAGGATCCAGCCCATCAATACAGCGCCTTGCAGGAGGATGAAAATGGATTGGTTTTTGTCTGCTTTAATAATCTTGTAAGTGACAAATAAAGGTAGTATCCCGTTAGAAAGAAGTAGAACAATACCAGGGAGCAGATAACTGTTGAAAGGGGAATGGCGTATGTATTCAACCGTTAGTCCCATTGCGGTACCTGCCGGGTCTACTATAAAAATAACCCCGGCAATGATAGCATTGACACTTAGCAACAGCAGAAGAATAATGCTTGCTTTTTTTAAATATTCGGTTTTAAGGCTAGACATACTTGGATGCCTTCAAATTAAGCAATACTAGTTTTATTACACATGTTGGTCGAGAAGAATGGTATTTCCATCCGGATCCAAAATCACAAAACTTGCAGGCCCGCTGGAGGTTTCGTCAGCTTCCGTTTGAAACGGGATTTGTTGTTCTTTTAATTTCTTTTGGATTACTCTAATATCATCAAATTTATCAAGTTGCTGTGCATTGGCATCCCAACCCGGATTAAAAGTAAGGATATTGTTTTCAAACATGCCCTGAAATAACCCAATGATCGTTGATTCGTTTTTTAGTATCACCCATTTTTGTTCTATGTTTCCACCAAACTGGGTAAAACCAAGTTTTTCATAAAAAGATACAGAAGCTTTGATATCCTTTACATTTAAGCTAAAGG
>JBPOHG010000132.1:0-11920 GCA_052035835.1 Bacteroidota bacterium
CAGCTCACGTTGAGTACCAGACGGCCAACCGTCACTACGCACACGTTGACTGTCCCGGTCACGCTGACTATGTTAAAAACATGATCACCGGTGCTGCCCAGATGGATGGTGCGATCCTGGTGGTTGCTGCTACAGACGGACCTATGCCCCAAACTAAAGAGCACATCCTGCTGGCCCGCCAGGTAGGTGTACCTCGTATCGTGGTATTCATGAATAAAGTTGATCTGGTAGACGATCCGGAATTACTGGAACTCGTTGAAATGGAAATCCGCGAATTGCTTACTTCTTACGGATTCGACGGAGATAATACACCTATCATCAAAGGATCTGCAACAGGTGCTTTGGCTGGTGAAGACAAATGGGTTGCTGCTATCGACGAACTGATGGCTGCAGTAGATGATTATATTCCGCTGCCTCCACGCCTGGTTGACCAGCCGTTCCTGATGAGTGTAGAGGACGTATTCTCTATCACTGGTCGTGGTACTGTTGCTACAGGTCGTATCGAAAGGGGCCGTATCAAAGTGGGTGAAGCCATCGAAATCGTTGGTTTGCAGGAAAAACCACTGGCTTCAACTGTTACCGGCGTTGAAATGTTCAAGAAATTGCTCGACGAAGGTGAAGCTGGAGATAACGCAGGTTTGCTGTTGCGTGGTATTGAAAAGAACCAAATCCGTCGTGGAATGGTACTTTGCAAACCAGGTTCTATCACTCCGCACACCCAGTTTAAAGGTGAAGTGTATGTATTGAGCAAAGAAGAAGGTGGACGTCACACTCCATTCTTCAACAAATACCGCCCTCAATTCTATTTCCGTACTACAGACGTTACCGGTGAGGTAGCCCTGAACCCAGGTACTGAAATGGTGATGCCAGGCGATAACACCAACCTTACTGTAACCCTCATCCAGCCTATCGCGATGGAAAAAGGTTTGAAGTTTGCGATCCGCGAAGGTGGTCGTACAGTAGGTGCTGGTCAGGTAACTGAAATCCTGAAATAATCAACAGGTAGTTTAGCTTTAGCTGTTTGGTTTGAACCTTCGGGTAAAAACTAATAAAAAAACACTATCTTTGACAAATAATGCTAAAAGCTATTGGCCTCTGCTAATAGCTTTTAGTTTTCATACGGGCATGGTGCAACGGTAGCATACGGGTCTCCAAAACCTTTGATCTGGGTTCGAATCCTAGTGCCCGTGCGGATACTGGTTTAAAAGTTGAAAAGTTGAATGGATGAAAAGTTGTGAAACCCAATCGGGTTAACAATTAACAACCAATTCCACCTTCCATCTTTAAACCCTTAAACTTTAAGACGTTTATACAATGAACAAATTCTCAGTTTTCGTAAAAGAGTCTTACCAGGAACTGGTAGAGAAAGTGAGCTGGCCAAAATGGGAGCAATTGCAACAATCTACTATGATTGTTTTGGGCGCCACCCTGTTTATCACTGCCATCGTAGCATTGATGGATTTTGTTGCCAATGGTTCAATGAAATTTATTTACTCTTTATTTAAGTAATCGATATGGAAGCAACATCACCTGTTGACAAAGTAGAAAAGGTTGAGAAAGAAAGCAAATGGTATGTGCTGCGTGTAGTGAGCGGTAAAGAGCGTAAAGTAAAAGAATACCTCGATAAAGACATCGTTCGTAACGGATGGGATAAAGTGATCAAACAAATATTCCTGCCGGTAGAAAAGGTATACAAGGTATTGAATGGTAAGAAAGTGATGAGGGAGCGCAACTTCTATCCGGGTTATATCATGATGGAAGTAGCCGATAATAAATTAAGTGATGATATTATCCAGCATGTAAGCAATATCAGCAACGTGATGCACTTTCTTACAGATGGAAAGGGCTCTAAAGGAAATATCATTTCATTGCGAAAAGCAGAAGTAAACAAAATGCTTGGTAAGGTAGATGAGATGAGTGATATCGGTGGTGTTACCATGAGTGAACCATTTATCGTGGGAGAAACCATCAAGATCATTGATGGGCCATTTAATGACTTTAATGGTGTGATTGAAGAGGTAAGCGATGAAAAGAAAAAATTAAAAGTTCAGGTAAAAATATTCGGCAGGGCTACCCCTGTTGAACTAAGCTATATGCAGGTTGAAAAAATTGCATAAGGTATCAAACCAACTGTTTAGAACCGTCTCATCTGAGGCGGTTTTTTTATGTATAAAAATGAGTGCCCGCCCAAAACACCTGCGGGGGGCACTCTGCGCATGAAAAACTAATATCCGCTGGTTTGCTGCATATTAGGGTTCGCCAGCATTTCAGACTGAGGGATCGGCCATACCCATTCCCGGGCACTGGCGTCGAGCATACAGAAGACCGTGCAATTGGTGATCCGGTTAACCGTACGGGTTGTACGCTTCAAATCGAACCATCGCTGCCCTTCACATACCAACTCTTTTCTGCGCTCATTGCTGATGGCAGTAAGCAGCGCAGCGCCTGTTTCTGTTCCTGGTATGAACCCGTTGATTCGTGCAGTTCGGAGGGTGTTGAGATCATCGAGTGCTGCTGCTTCCTGGCCCAGGTTTGCAAGTGCTTCCGCCCTGATCAGGTACATTTCCCCGCTTCGTAAAACCTTGTAATCTACGATGCCATCCGGGCGGGCAAGCTGGGCTTGTTTAGCAAGGTATTTCGATAGTACCAGCCGGCTCCCACTTCCCCTTGCCCGCAACTGGAAATATGAACTGAAACGAATATCATTTATCTGGTCATACATTGAGATCAGGTCGGTAGTAGGGCGGTACGAAGCCCTGTTCCCAATGGGATAATAAACATTGTCGCCTACCCCCGAATTCAAAGGGGTGAATTTTACCGACCAGATGACTTCAGATGTATTGGCATCCTGCCAGATCAATGGGAAACTGGTCCTCGCTGCCAATGGCCTGGCGGCAATCACCAAACTGGCATATTTTATTGCGCTGTCGCTTTTACCGGCATAATGATAAATCCTGGCCAGCATAGCGTCTGCAACCAATTCATCAATATAACCCCTGGCAGAAGACGCAGTACTTGTTACAGACTGGATGGGTTTGTCCATATCCTGCATCAAAGCAATCGCCGTATGCAGGTCATTGATGATGGCAGAGTAGCTTTGCGCTACGGTGAGCCTTGCCGGTTTTTGCTCTATATCAAATACCTGCACATAAGGAATCCCTTTTGAGCCTGCGTTGAGATCACTGGCTTCCCCCCAGTACCTCAATACATCAAAGTGAACAAATGCACGCAATGCCAGTGCTTGTGCTTTGATCCTGTTTACGGCACCGGCCTGGTCGGCTGAAAGTTTATCAATGTTTCGAAGGGTTAGGTTACACTGCTGGATGGCCCTGAATGCTGCCAGCCAGGTAGCGTCTATATTGTCATCGTCGGCCGTGTAATTCCAGCGGGAGAAATTCTGGTAGTTTCCCAACGACTCCCCACTTTCAAATAAATTGTCGGTCATCATATCCGACAGTGTGGCAAAAGCATTGGAACCTAAGCTGCTGCCATAATAATTAACAGATAACAGTCTCGAATATGCGCCGGTGAGGGCAGCTTCATAATCTTCAATTTTTTTAAACGAAGCGTCACCATCTACGGTATGTGTTGGCTGCAGGTCAATCTCTTTTTCACAAGACCCGATGCTCACCATCAGGATGACCATTGCCAAACCACGGTATGTTATTGCAAGTAACTTTTTCATGATTGTCATTTTAATGTTGATTATAAACCCAGGTTTAGTCCGAATGTGATCGTTTTCAAAGCAGGGTATTGTGATCCCTGCAATACCCCGGAAGCCACTTCAGGGTCATACCCGAGGAAATTGCTCCAGGTAAACAGGTTATGGCCCTGCACAAAAACCTTCAGTGCACTGATCTTGTGTTTACCCAACAAGTTTGCCGGGAAAGCGTATGCAAGTGTTACGTTGCGCAGGCGCAGGTATTTGCCATCTTCAACAAAACGGGTGGTGTTGGGTTGAAAATCGCTGAACGGGCTTGGGATATTGGTAATATCACCCGGCTGCTGCCATTCGCTGAGCATTGCATTGTGGAGGTTGGAAACATAGTAAGTTGGGTTTTCAACATTTACACGGTCGCGGTTGAATATTTTATTGCCAAAACTGTAGGTGAATAGAAGGGAAGCTTCGAGCCCTTTCAGGTTGAAGGTTGAGCTAAACCCTCCAAAATAAGGGGGATCAAACCTACCAACGATTGTTTTATCATTGGGGTCATATTGATTGGTGGTTTCTTTGCTTCCTTTTTTATAATACAATGCATCACCGGTTGCGGGATCTACTCCTGCGTATGGCACCACAAAAATGGAATTGGCACTTTCACCCACCCGGTTGATAGATAACCCATTGATATTTTCATTGGTACCATCCAGTTGCAATATACGGTTACGGTTATACGTAAAGTTGCCAGCTACTGTCCAGGTGAAATCCCTGGTTTGCACAGGTATCACCGAAAGCGATAATTCAATGCCCCTGTTTTGCAATTTTCCAAGATTGGTGAGGATGCTGTTGGCGCCGTTGGTGCCAGATATCTGGCGATTGAGATAAAGCCCTGTAGTGGTGGCGTTGTACCATTCGATAGACCCGCTCAGCCTGTTTTTAAACATACCGAAATCAACCCCCGCATTGAAAGACCGCCGCACTTCCCAGGTGAGGTTCCCTTTTTTGAGGTTGGTGAGGATAAGCCACCAACTCCATTGTAAGATACCGGGCCAAATTGTTCCTTCGCCTCATAATCATCCCCTACACCCTGGTTCGCAGAAGTACCGTAGCTCATTTTTGCCTTGAGGTCGCTGAAAATTTTTTGGGTACTCATAAAAGGTTCAGCCGACACCAGCCAACTGGCACCAATTGCTCCAAATGTTGTCCATTTATTGTCATCAGAGAGCCTCGATGACCCATCCCTTCTAACGGTACCGCTGAGGAAATACTTGTTTTTGAATGCGTAGTCACCGATGGCGAAATAGGAGAGAATCGCTGTTTCACTTTCATTACTGGCAACGACCGGAATAAAACCATTGGAAGAAGTTCCGGGCGTGATGCCTGCACCATTTTTAATAGGCCCTACCATTCCAAATCCTGTGTATCCAAAGCCATTGAATTTTCTTTTCACCAGTTCGTTGAATACCGACACATTGAATTGGTGTTCCTTCACCGTTTTGCTGTAAGTTAGGGAAGTTGTAATGGTGCGCCGGTTGGTTTTGGTGTTATTTTGCCCAAATGAGCCGCGGCCCCCGGTTTGCTGGCTACCCTGGTACGTTGTCCTGTCGAAATATTGTTGTGTTTCATTATCGGTAAAATCTATTCCCAGGTTGGTGCGGGCGGTTAACCCTTTAATGGTAGGGAACTTGTATTCGATGCTCAGTGCGCCAATCAGTTTAAGTTGTTTGTTGCTGGCCGGGTTTTCAACCAGTTCTTTTACTGCATTGGGCTGGCCTTGTAAGAGTAAATCAAGTTCATTGTAAGCGCCGCCCGGCAGGAATGGGGTCACATATGGGTTTGCCCAACGTACCGCATTGAGCGGAGATCCAATGAATTCATCATTTTCATTTGTATTGCTCGATTTGGAAGACCCAACAAAAGTATTCAGCCCAATCTTGAAATGGCCTACGCTGTGATCTATATTCACCCTGCCGGTGTAGCGTTTAAGCCCGGTCGTTAGTACAACGCCTTCCTGATCGAAAATTGATCCCGAGAGGAAGAATTTCGTTTTATCATTGCCACCCGAAACACTCAATTGATGTTGAACAGTAGTTGCACGGCGGAACAATGCATCTTTCAGATTGCCATTAACATTCGCCAGGCTATCGGCTTCTGCGTCTGTCCAGCCAAAAGGATTGGTTCCATCGGGCCGGTCATAGTTCAATTCGTAATTTATTTTCTCAGCGCTGGTCATCAGCTCCAGTTTATTCTTTGGCAATTCTGCACGGCCATATTGAACGTCATATTGAATACGGGTTTTGCGGCTCGAACCTCTTTTGCTGGTGAGTACAATAACGCCATTGGCTCCCCTTGAACCATATTGGGCCGTGCCCATTGCATCTTTCAGCACATTGTATGTTTCAATATCGGCAGGATTGATGCTTTGAAAATCGGCCGCAGTGATCTGGATGCCATCCAGTATATACAAAGGGTCTGTTGATCCCAGTACCGAGCCTTTCCCCCGGATGGTAACCGATGCGGCTGATCCAGGCTGGCCGCTTTGAGATTGAATTAAAATTCCCGGCGCCCTTCCCTGCAACATTTGTTCGAATGAGCCAATGGGTTGCGACTTTACATCATCGCCTGAAACTTTGGCAACAGAAGAAACTGCCTGCCGCCTTGTTTGTACATTGTAACCGGTAACCACTACTTCCTGTAGCATTTGTGGCGTTGGTTTCATGCTGATATCAAGCGTGCTGCTGTTGCCGCTCGTTACGCTGATGTCTGCATAGCCTACCCTGGTGAGGGTAAGTGTGCTGTTGATGCCGGCAGCAATGCTGTATTGCCCCAACTGGTTCGTGGTGGTATTACTGTTAGTTCCAGCGACGTTAATGTTAACACCCTGCAGCGGGGTACCGTCTTTAGCATCGGTAACGGTGCCGGATAGGGTCCTTTGTGCTATTGCCGACATAAAGCCGGGTAATGCGAGGATGAATAGAATTATCTTTTTCATATCATTATTGTTGAAAGGTTCATAATGACAATTAAAAGAAAAGAAGGGATTGGTTAAGCAGTCGATGGCAATTACCATTCATAATTGAACATGGCTTCTTACTGGCTATCCTTTTGAGCTTTTAATTGTTTGTCGTTACAACAGATATTATCCGGATAATCTCTATTATCAAACTGACAGCATGATTTTCCTGAATGCTGCAATTCGATTGGTTGAAATACATGAATGGTAAATTCATGTCAGCAGTTTGTCACAATTTTACAACAGGCAGCTTTTTGAATGAAACTAACAGTGATCTATAAACGAAAACAAGCGATTTTTATGTTTGTTAAAACGGCGCTAAAAACGGGGGCAGATGCAGCAAATCCCGCCCGGAATTGTCTGGGAAAACTATTTGGAAATTGACAGAAAACCATTACCTTTGCCGCCCCAAATAGTTCTTTTGAAGAATATGTCCGTAAGGACCACTGGGAGTTTCCCGCAGATGCGGGGGACGTTATCACCAAAAATTTTAAAAAATGGCAAAAGAAATCACCGGCTATGTGAAGCTCCAATGCAAAGGAGGACAAGCCAACCCGGCACCGCCGATCGGACCAGCACTTGGTTCTAAGGGTATCAATATCATGGAGTTCTGTAAGCAATTCAATGCAAGGACCCAGGACAAACCCGGAAAAGTATTACCTGTATTGATTACAGTTTTCGCCGACAAATCCTTCGAATTTATCATTAAAACCCCTCCGGCTGCTGTTCAGCTGATGGAAGCTGCCAAGATCAACAGCGGCAGTAAGGAACCCAACCGCGTAAAAGTGGGTAAGGTTACCTGGGCGCAGGTAGAAGAAATCGCTAAAGACAAAATGCCCGACCTCAATGCTTTTACGCTTAACAGCGCTATGAGCATGGTGGCTGGTACTGCCCGCAGCATGGGTTTAACCGTTGAAGGAAAAGCTCCCTGGGATAACAATTAATCGTCAACCTGTTCCGGTTTGGCCGGGGCAATAAATTTTTTTAAAAATGATTACTAAAAAAAGGAAAATAGCAAACGCTAAGGTTGACGCCAACAAAGCTTATACGCTCAAGGAAGCTTCAACCCTCGTAAAAGAAGTTAACACAACAAAATTTGATAGTTCAGTAGACCTGCACGTTCGTTTGGGGGTAGATCCAAAGAAAGCCGACCAGGCGATCCGCGGTACCGTTTCTCTCCCTCACGGAACAGGTAAAACCAAGAAAGTACTGGTACTTTGCTCTCCCGATAAGGAAGCAGAAGCTACCGGTGCCGGTGCAGATTTCGTAGGACTGGATGAGTACATTGCCAAAATTGAAGGCGGATGGACCGATGTAGATGTGATCGTTGCTACACCATCTGTGATGCCTAAAATTGGTAAACTGGGTAAAGTGCTCGGTCCACGCAACCTCATGCCAAACCCAAAAACTGGTACAGTAACCAATGATGTAGCTGCTGCCGTAAATGATCTGAAAGGTGGTAAAATCGCTTTCAAAGTTGATAAAGTGGGGATCATCCACGCTTCTATCGGCCGCGTAAGCTTTTCACCAGATAAGATTGCTGAAAACAGCCAGGAATTCATTAACGCCATCGTTAAATTAAAACCTGCCAGCTCAAAAGGTACTTATTTGAAAGGGATCAGCATGGCCAGCTCAATGAGCCCTGGTATTGCGATAGATACTAAATCTGTTCAAAACTAAATCTGAATTGTTCGGGTGTTACCCGGCGTAAAAAATATTTGTTATGACAAAACAAGAGAAAAACGAAGTGATTGAACTGCTGAAAGGCAAGTTCTCTCAATATAATAATTTCTATGTGACCGACACTGAAAGCCTTACGGTGGAGCAGGTTGGTAAACTGCGCAGCGTATGCTTTAACAAGCAGGTAGAAATGAAAGTGGCTAAAAACACGTTAATCAAAAAAGCACTCGAAAGCATCGATGCAGAAAAATATGCAGGTGTGTATGACTCCCTGCACAAAGTAACGGCACTGTTGTTCAGCGAAAACCCAAAAGATCCGGCTGTGATCATCAGCGGTTTCCGTAAAGAAAACAACCAGGAAAGGCCGGTGCTGAAAGCGGCTTTCATCAATGGCGATGTATTCGTTGGCGATAACCAATTGAAAGCACTCACCCAAATCAAAACCAAAAATGAACTCATTGGTGAGATCATTGGTTTGCTGCAATCACCTATTCAGCGTGTATTGGGTGCGCTCGAAAACAAAGAAAACGCTAAAGGGAAAGCTGCAGAAGCTCCCGTTGCAGAAGCCGCTCCGGTTGCTGAAACAACGGCTCCTGAAGCACCTGCAGCCGAAACAGCTGCACCGGAAGCACCAGCCGATGAAACACCGGCTGCTCCCGAAGCATAATCGCAGATTCATTCTGACAATATCAACCTGGCCTGATGGTAACCAAATGGCAAAACAATTTTTTTAATCTCCGCCGGAGTCAAAAACCATGAAGGCGGCAAAAATGTAAACAAAATGGCAGACGTAAAAGCATTGGCTGAAAACCTGGTAGGTTTAACAGTAAAAGAAGTTCAGGAATTAGCTGAATTCTTAAAAACAGAATACGGAATTGAACCAGCTGCTGCTGCAGTGGTTGTAAGCGCAGGCGACGGCGGTGGTGCCGCTGCTGCTGAAGAAAAAACATCTTTCAACGTTATCCTGAAGAGCGGCGGCGCTAACAAACTGGCCGTTGTTAAGATCGTGAAAGAACTCACCGGCCTGGGTCTGAAAGAAGCAAAAGACCTGGTTGACGGTGCTCCAAAACCAGTAAAAGAAGGCGTTGATAAAGCAACTGCTGAAGACCTGAAAGCAAAACTCACTGAAGCTGGTGCTGAAGTAGAACTCGCTTAATTGTATTCCAACATAATGCTGAAAGCCCCGGAGAACCGGGGCTTTTGCTTTGTGGCAGATTTTGGCACGAAGATGGACTTACACTATCTGAACAACATTGTAAACACAAAAATCTTCCACCATGAGCAACGAAATGAAAAAGAACGCAGAAAACATGATTGATAAACTGAAAGACAAAGCTTCCGACGCCTGGGAAGCCACAAAAGAAGCCGCAGGAAAAGTAGCTGATAAAGCAGAAGATGCCTGGGACAAAGCAAAAGATAAAGCCGAAGATGCCTGGGACAAAACAAAGGAAAAAGCAGCAGATTTAAAGGAAGCTGCAACAGAGAAAATAGAAGACTGGAAAGAGAAGAAAGATACCAATCAGAAGATTGATACAACAGCAGAAAAAATAAAAGACGCAACAGATCATGCGGCAGACAAAATCAAGGAAAAAGCCGATGAAGTAGCCAGTAAAATGAAGCAATAGACGTTAAGCAAGCATATCAAAGAAGAGCCGGGTTCATCCCGGTTCTTTCATGTTGGGGCGCTCATTCCTCAAACTGAGGGTCATGAAGTTGGCAAAATCGCTCATTTGGAAAAAACAGGCTTTGTGGAATGTTAAAACCCGGTTTTTTTTATCATCTTATTTGCTGCAGGGCGTACATGTTTCTGTATTCCTTCGCCAGGTTTTATCCGGCAGTCAATGCTAACATACATGTATGAACGCAGATTGGTACCGGCATCTTATACGCAATAAAATATGAAGGAACGCCAAAGCTGCCTTTACCCGTCGAGGTGTAATGCTATATTTAAAGAGAAAGGAATCAATAGGCTTGCCCGGGGCCTTATCCGGGATACTGGTTCTGCTGCCCCATTAAACCGGCAGGCTCTTCTACTACCAAAGAATGGCTCTCTACCCACTGAAATTGATGGACTGGATACCTGCAGCAATGCTGTAAATTTCATGAATTCCTTTTCAATCTATTGATTTGCAGGATGGTATAAATGGGTAAAATAGGCAGGTAGCAATGAAATTCTGGCATTTCATCAAATATCTTACCAATCGTCAAAAAATTCAAATATTTCGATAGGTGATTGCCTAAAAATGTACTACCTTTGCCCTCCTTTAATTTAGGATCAGTGGCGCAAGCCCTCATCTTTTCATTATAAGGCCCACACTAAACGTTTTAATATAAATATGTCTGCAACAAAATCAACCGCTGCTAAACGTATCAATTTCGGAAAAGTTGAACTTTTGGCAGAGCAACCCGATTTGCTCGGAATCCAGATCCAATCGTTTAAAGATTTTTTCCAGTTAGAGACTACACCCGACAAACGTAACAATGAAGGGCTTTTCCGTGTATTCAAGGAGAATTTCCCGATCACGGATACACGAAATATTTTCGTGCTGGAATTCCTGGATTACTTTGTAGATCCGCCACGTTACACCATCGAAGAATGTATTGAAAGGGGGCTCACGTATGCCGTTCCGCTGAAAGCAAAACTTCGCCTTAGTTGTAATGATGAAGAGCATGTGGATTTCCAAACCATTGTGCAGGACGTATTCCTTGGCAACATCCCATACATGACCCCTCGTGGTACATTTGTGATCAACGGGGCCGAAAGGGTGGTGGTTAGCCAGTTGCACCGTTCACCCGGTGTATTCTTCGGGCAGTCTGTACACCCCAATGGCACAAAGATTTATTCTGCCAGGGTGATCCCTTTCAAAGGAGCGTGGATGGAATTTGCTACCGATATCAACAACGTCATGTTCGCTTATATCGATCGTAAGAAAAAGTTCCCTGTTACTACGTTGCTCCGTTCTATCGGATACGAAACAGATAAGGATATCCTGGAACTGTTTGGAATGGCTGATGAAGTAAAAGCAGATAAAAAAACACTCGATAAACATATTGGCAAACGCCTCGCTGCACGTGTACTCCGTACATGGGTAGAAGATTTTGTGGATGAAGATACCGGTGAAGTGGTTTCTATCGAACGCAACGAAATTATCCTCGAAAGGGATACCGTGCTCGATGAAAGCAATATTGCTATGATCCTCGAAATGGAAGCAAAAAGTGTTTTCATCCAGAAGGAAGAAGTGAGCGGCGATTATGCCATCATTTACAATACCCTCAATAAGGATACTTCCAACAGTGAATTGGAAGCGGTTCAGCATATCTACAAGCAGTTGCGTGGAGCAGATGCACCAGATGATGAAACTGCCCGTGGTATCATTGATAAATTGTTCTTCAGCGATAAACGTTATGACCTTGGCGAAGTTGGCCGTTACAAAATCAACCGCCGCCTCGGCTTGAATTATCCGCTCGATAAAAAAGTATTAACAAAAGAAGATATCATCGCCATCATTAAATACCTCGTACGCCTGACCAACGGTAAAGCGGAGATCGATGATATCGATCACCTGAGT
>JBPOHG010000282.1:0-18972 GCA_052035835.1 Bacteroidota bacterium
ATGATAGGCTCCCCTTTCACTCCAATTGCAGTAAGTGCTACGCCAAAGAAAACCGAAAACACCACCAGTTGAAGGATCTCATTGGTAGCCATGGCTTCAATTACACTGCGTGGAAATACATGCTCTATAAACTTATCAATAGAGAACTCTTTGGTTTTACCCATAAGGTCTTTGGCGCCTTCGAGATCGGCATTGGCTAGATCAACTCCAACGCCCGGTTTTGTTATACTTACCAGGATGAGGCCCAGGGTAAGGCTCAGCAGTGATGCCGTTATAAACCAGATCATGGCTTTTCCGCCTACCCTTCCCACGGCTTTGAGGTCGCCCAATTTGGCAATCCCTACCACCAGGGTTGCAAACACCAACGGGGCAATGATCATCTGTACCAGTCGTAAAAAGATGGTTGCCAGTAATTTGATTTTGGGAGCAAAGCCTTTGATGAATTCGGGTGATGCATTAGAATGGATCAGGTAGCCGGTAATAATCCCCACCACCATGGCAATCACAATATATAATGTAAGCCGGTTTGGCTTCGAATGGCCATGTGAGGCAGTATCCATAATTGCTAATTAGTGTTGCAATATAGTATTTATAGATGAATGAAAAAGCCCGGGGCCGTTGATAAAACTTTTACGGTGTACATTGAATAATTGCTTATTTTTCAGCTTCATTCACCACAAAAACCAACTGTTGATATGGGTTTATTTACCAAAAAACCAATGCAGGCATTAATGGCCGAGGCCGCGGATACAGAAAAAGGCCTTAAAAGAACCCTCAGCGCCGGTTCACTGGTAGCGCTGGGAATTGGGGCAATTATTGGTGCCGGGCTTTTTGTACGAACGGCTGCAGCTGCAGCTCAAAATGCAGGCCCTTCAGTTACCATAGGGTTTATTGTTGCAGCAATTGGCTGTGCGCTAGCCGGCTTATGTTATGCTGAATTATCTTCTTCTATTCCTATTTCAGGAAGCGCTTATACTTACACCTACGCCACCATGGGAGAATTGCTGGCCTGGATCATTGGCTGGGACCTTGTTTTGGAATATGCCGTTGGTGCCGCCACTGTTGGTATCGCCTGGAGTGAATACCTCAATAACCTCCTTGTAAACGTGTTGCATTGGAAGCCGATAGCATACGAATGGTGCCATTCTCCTTTTGAACATTCAATCCCAGACGCTGCGGGTGTAGTACACCATGGTATTGTTAACATCCCGGCACTGGGTATCGTTACCCTGCTTAGCCTGTTGCTGATTAAAGGGACGCAGGAGTCGGCTTTTGTAAACGGCCTGATCGTAATTACAAAAGTGGCCATTGTGATCCTGATCATTGTATTTGGCTGGGGCTTTATCAATCCTGTTAACCATGATCCTTATATTCCCGAACAGGCCATATATACCGACCACCAGGGCATTGAACATAGTTATGGTGGGCTACTCGGTATCCTTGGCGCCGCAGGGGTTGTTTTCTTTGCGTTTATAGGCTTTGATGCGGTTAGTACCGCTGCCCAGGAAACCAAGGACCCAAAAAGAGCGATGCCGATTGGTATCCTGGGTTCACTGGCCATTTGTACAGTTTTGTACATCCTGTTTGCCCATGTGTTAACAGGTATTGCTCCGGTTGATTTCTTTAGAACGAATGGTAAAGAAGCTTCTGTGGTTGCAGCTATTAATACGTACATGACTGGTTACGGATGGCTGGGTAAACTGGTAACTGTTGCCATTCTTGCCGGCTTCTCATCCGTGATTCTGGTGATGCTGCTCGGCCAAAGCCGTGTATTTTATTCTATGAGCCGCGATGGTTTATTGCCTGCAGCTTTTAGCGCAGTACATCCTAAATACAAAACCCCTTACAAAGCAAACTTATTCATCCTGATCCTGGTTGGTTTGTTTGCAGCATTTGTACCTGGTGATATCGTTGGTGATATGACCAGCATTGGAACCTTGTTTGCCTTCATTCTGGTATGTGCGGCGGTCATCATTTTACGCAAAACAGATCCAGATCTTCCCCGCCAGTTTAAAACACCATTGGTACCTATTGTTCCGATATTGGGGATTATTGTTTGCGCAGCGATGATCTATGGTTTGGGCTGGACGAACTGGCTTCGCTTATTTGGATGGCTTGCATTGGGTTTTGTTATCTATTTTGGATACAGTAAAAAGAACAGCAAATTAAGAGACAAGTAAATTTTCTTTTATAGAAATTCTACAACCGCCTTCTTTTGAAGGCGGTTTTTTATTAACAGCCGGTACCTATAATAAAAGTAGATTTGATGAGAGAAATGAACATGATATTATTCAATGCCCGTTATTTTATTGCAACTATTGTACTCTTGCTTGTAGAAATTTTCATTGCGTTGTATATAAAAGATGATTTCATAAGGCCCTATATTGGTGATGTATTGGTGGTGATATTGATTTATTGCTTATTGAAATCATTCCTGAAGATACCCGTGTTTCAAACCTGCCTTGCAGTATTGGCCTTTGCATTTCTGATAGAATGGCTGCAATACCTGGAAATTGTAAAGCTGTTGGGGGTAGAAAATAACAAACTGGCCAGGATCATCATTGGCACTTCGTTTGCCTGGCAGGACCTGTTGGCTTATGTGGCAGGTATTTTATTGGTTCTGATTGTAGAAAAAACAAACACGGGGTTTACAGGAAAGAAAATTTCATCCCCTTAATTTTTTGTAATTTTATCTGGCACTATCAACCCGGCACCGTATTTTTCTTTGGCCTCAGGTTTCAGGAAACAAAGGCTGGCAAATTAATCAAACGCAATTTTTTATGAAATCAATATTCTTTATGATGCTCTGCATATGCATGTTTGCATTGGCTGAATTAAATGCACAAAGCATCAGGCTTTCTGAAAGCAACCGGGTAAAAAAGGTTGATATTTCGCTAGCACCTGGCATTAATAAGAAAGGCGATAAAATTTTGCAAGTATCTTTTATTAAGTTCAAAAAACTGCACAAGCATATCAATACCCATGAAATGATATTTCATACTGCCAGCGGCAAGCGCATAGTATTGATAAACCCGGTTACAGACACAAGCCATCAATCGAGCGAGCATTCAAAAAGCTGGTATGCTACGTTTACCCTTACACCCGAACAGATCGAACTTTTAAAAAAGGAAAACCTAACTGATATCGTTTATTACGAAGGAGATAAGGAGCAATCAAAAAAAGTTGACCCTTCGAGAGCGAATGAAATAGCCGGTTTATTTAGTAAATACTTCTAGCAATATTTTTACATCAGTTCCCTACTGCTTGTTAATAAATCCAACCAAATGAGATTTCTTTTCGTACCATGTACATTTTTTGCTTTGACGTTAACTCATTTCAACTGCAGACCAACCAAACAGGCGGTTGTTAAACAAAAGGAAGTATATAGATCCGGTAAACTCGTCATTTACCAGCTTGCTGAAAATTCATTTCAACACATTTCCTATTTACAAACAAACGATTTTGGCAATGTGCCTTGCAACGGGCTAGTTGTAAGAAACAGCGGCGAAGCCATTGTTTTCGATACCCCAACAAAGGACAGCAGTGCGATCGAACTAATTGGATGGATCAAAGACTCCCTTCATTGTAAGATCAACGCAGTGATCCCTACTCATTTCCATGATGATTGTTTGGGAGGGTTGAAAGCTTTTAATGATTATAACATCCCATCTTATGCTAATTACAAAACCATAGAACTTGCCACAGCAAAAAATGAAGTGGCACCCAAAAACAGTTTCCGTGATTCTGTTATCCTGAAAATCGGGAATGGGCATATCATCGCTAAGTTCTTTGGTGAAGGGCATACCATTGATAATGTAATAGGTTATTATCCCGCCGACCAGGTACTATTTGGTGGTTGTTTGATTAAAGAACTGGATGCCAGCAAAGGCTACCTGGGAGATGCAAACACTGCCGCATGGCCCGGCACTGTTGAAAAAGTAAAGCTGGGTTTTCCCGATGTAAAAATTGTAGTCCCGGGCCACGGGGAGCCCGGAGGCATACAACTTCTGGATTATACCATTCGCTTGTTTAAGGCAAAATAATTTTATTACCAGATATTACATGGTTAAGATTCTTGGCAATTCCATTCCTTCCCACTTATTATTTGATAAAGTATCTTTTTTCTCTGGGTGGAAATAAAAAAAACGGAGCCATCTTTCGATAGCCCCGTCTTTTATTAAATCAGTATTTATTACAGCCTTGTTACGGTATAAGTACCAGCAACAAAATTTACCTGTATTTTATAGTTACCAGCTACATCTGGTGTAGGAACTGCGTCGGGGTCGCTGCCGCCGCCATAGTTTGAACCAAGTGTTCCACCAGTGGCAGAAGAACCGCCAAACTGTGGTTGCCATTGGCCATTGGTATCGAGGAATTTGTAGAATTTACCCGGAACAAGTGGCAGAGTAATTTCAAACAAACCGCTAGACAACATGGTAAGTTCCTGGTTAGCCGGAGGGCTGTTTGTCCAGCCACCTACCGTAGCATCACCGGTTACGTATAAACGCTTTTTAAGCGGGTTGTTTTGCTTGGTGAGTGTATACCTTCCGATTTGGAAATCATAGATAGCTTTGTACCAGCCAGCTCCTTGCGATACATTTCCGGGGAAATCCTGTGTGAGCCTGAATCCGAAAGGCCCCCCATCGGCTGCACCGGGGATACTGTTATCCTGCACACTGTATTTATCATCCCAGTTACCGGCTTGTTGCAACAACAGGTATGCACTTCCACCATTGAGGTTAAAGATACCTCCCCAGGTAGTTTCATCCAGCCTTGTTAACTCGCGTTCGGCAGGCATGGTAGAAGGGTTTGTCCAATCCCACTCTGTGGCACCACCTGTTATGTACAAGCGGCTGGTAGCAGGAAGAACAACCCGTGGAGGAACTTTGTAAGGAGTTACAGACATCTGGACTGTATTTGATGTATACTGTTCGTTGTTATTTCCATAAGATGAAATAACACGTACATCAACCGTGTAAGTAACATTAAATGTAAACCCTAACGTATTGATCAATGCACTATTTAGTTCTTTGGCAATCATTGAATCGCTTTGTTTGCCAATGATCGTACGCTTGATCCCGTTTTCAAAATCCTTTCCGGCAGAATCGATCTGGATCACGAATTTATACAGGGAAGGATCCTGTGCATACTCGGGGTTGGTCCAGGAAAAAGTTACTGCGGTGCTGTTTGAATCAGCAGAACTCACTGCAAAAGTATTGGTAGAAGTGCTGAGTGTAACAGCTTTTCCATTACCATAAAACGGCAGGTCATCTACTTTATCACAGGCGCTCATAAAAATGGCAACCAGTGCTGTGAAGATTCCTATTTTAAAAATATGCTTCATACAATTGATTTGAATAGTTTATCGGAGCAAGCTCCTTTGTAATTAAATTCTTACCACCGTACAGGTTTTAACCTCCAGGTCTACAGTGATTTTATACCTGCCTGGATCTGCAGGGGTGCTGATAGCATCTGGATCTGATTGTCCGCCCGGGTTCTCTAAAATAGATCCGCCTGCAGGCCCGCAACCACCCCATTGTGGTTGCCATGCACCGTGCTTGGTAAGGAACTTATATAATTTTCCAGGCGTGAAATCCATTTCAATTTCAAACTTCTTACCTGATATCCGTGTGAATTCCTGTGCCGGCCTTGGAGGAGCGTTTGTCCAACCAGAAGGTGTACCATCACCGGTAATGTATAAACGCGGAATATCCGGATCTTCATGAGGAGTGATAATAAAGCTCAGTGTGTTTGAATACAAAGGAACTGTATTTCCGGTTAAACTTGCTTTTACCCTTACTTCGATGTTGTGGGGTACATACGGTTCAAGTTCAAGAAAATCGAGGCCTACCAACACTTTGTTGAGTTGTTTGCTGGTTAATACCACATTCAGGTCATTGGCAATAGCAATTTCACCAAGTTTAGGGCTGGAGAAATTGGCACCTACTGTATCGAACTGGAGTGTGTATGTTACATTCTGCGAGCTGAGGCCCGTGTTAAACTGGTAATTTGGATTTGTCCAGTCGAACTTAATCACCTCCGCATTGAGGTTATTCAGTAACAATACCATCGGGTCTGTATACCTTGAAGCAGTAAGTACTGGGTTTGTACCACCTTCAAACTGAACCCTGTTTTCATCCTTCTTGCAAGAGGCGAATGATGCCATCATTGCCACTGCGATGAATAAATGTTTGATAATATTTTTCATTGTTTAAAGTATTTAAAGTGGCTGATTAATATCCGGGATTTTGAACCAGGTTTGGATTTGAGTTCATCTCAACAGATGGGATTGGGAATAATTTCCTGTAAGAAGGAACGGAAGTTCCATTGCTTACACCACCTTTCCATGGCCATAAATAAGTTCCTTCGGTAAACCTTCCAAAACGGATCAGGTCGGTACGGCGGAAACCTTCCCAGCACAATTCCCTTCCACGTTCGTCGATAATAAAATCGAGCGTTAATTGAGAGGCAGTGATGTTACCTGACGTGTTGCCATAAGCACGCGTCCTGAGTGTATTGATGTAACCCAGCGCTGTGGTTTCATTGGCAGTGGAAGCACCACGCAAATATGCTTCAGCATAAATGAGGTACATCTCAGCTATACGGAAAATAGGGAAATCAACATCTGAAAAATCGGGGCTTGAACCCTGGTTGCCAGCTTTTGTAACATTCCTGTATTTAGTAATTGCATAACCTTCTGTGAAAGCAGGTGCTGGTTCTCCGGTTAATTCGAGCGACTGGCCATTGGTATAAAATTGTGCCCTGCGGTCGCTGTTACCACTTACATCCGTGAAAAGGCCCGGAATATTCTTGGTAGTACGGATACCTGCCCAACCACCACCGATTCCATAATTAGATGCAGTCATACTTCCACCAACAGTTGCATGTGTGAGGAAAGTAGTGCCGCCAAAACCTTTGGTACGAATTCCATCATAATTAATGGTAAGGATAAACTCATCTGTATTCGTATGGTTATCTGCCAGCATCAATTGGCGGAAATCGGGTATCAGCGCATAACCGTCGCCTAGAACTTCAGTTGCATAAGTTGCCGCATCATTATACCTGGCTGTACCGGAATATACTTCTGCATTCAGGTATATCCTGGCAAGCAGTGCTTTGGCAGCAGCCTGATCGGCACGGCCATATTCATTGGTACGGGCAGGCGCCAGTTTATCCTTCAAATCAAGTAATTCGGTTTCAACATATTCAAACAAATCTGCACGCTGTATTTGTTGTGGAACTACAGAACCAGGCAGATCATTCTCTGTCACAAAAGCTGGATTACCGAAAAGGTCCATCAATACAGCATATTGATAAGCCCTGAGGAAACGTGCTTCCTGTGCAAACTGGCGGATTTTATCTGCATCGGTACCAGTGATACCACGTTCGCTAAGTTTAGCATCAGCAGACTGGCGGATGAATTCATTGGCTAAAGTGATCTGATAAAAACTGCGATAATAAATACCCAGCAGGATCACGTTATCATTTGTCCAGTTCATTGAATGGAAAAAGTGAATACCCGGGTCATTCCAACCTACCTGTACCACTGCTTCATCTGTGGTGATTTCCTGTACCCACCAATAAAGGCGGAGGAAATCGGAAGTACCTTCATCGATACCCTGGATATCACCATTACCGGCCGGACCGCTGTTACCTGTGAGGGCAAAGCTTCCGTACACTTTTGCAAAGGCTTGTTGATATCCTGCAAAAGTCTTATACACATCTTCTGAAGTGATATCATTGGTGGGGAACCTGTCGAGATCCTTTGTACAGGATGCAAGGCTTCCTCCCAATAACAACACAAAAGCTGCTTTTAAAAGTATTTTATTCATGATTGTGAAATTTTATATTATGATGTACGTAAACATTAAAAGTCAAAGTTTGCACCCAATGTAAATGTCCTTGGCCTTGGGTAGAAATTGTTATCAACACCGCTAGGAATTTCCGGATCCAGGCCTTTGTAGTTTGTAATTACAAATACATTCTGAACATTGAAATTTAAACGCATGGTTGATTTTCCTTTAAGGATAGAACCAACATTGTACCCGATATTAATATTATCCATCTTCAGGAAAGAAGCATTTTGGATATAATAGTCAGATAAAATATAATTGGCTTTTGTACCAGAAAAACCATTGTATAACACATCAGAATAAACGTTGTTGAGGTAACTGTTGCCAAATGCAGCATTACGGGTGCCAAGTGTAGAATTTACGTTGTTATATACATAATTACCCAGGTTGGCCCTTAATACAAAACCGGCATTCCAGCGCTTATAATTTACATTAGAGGTAAACCCAAAGAAAGCTTCAGGGTCTACACTTTTATACTGGTACCTGTCGTCTGGTGTGATCACACCATCCCTGTTGAGGTCTTCAAACAATCCATCAATTGGTTTGCCATCTGCACCATATACCTGTTTGAACACATAGAAGCTACCCCTACGGAAGTCTACAGAATGTATAAACAAAGTGGTACCGGTACCGCCTGAAATTCCACCATATTCGTTCCCTGCAAAATTGGGGTCTTCAGAAATGGTGAGTTTGGTGATCTTGTTTTTGTTATAAGTAGCGTTAAAACCTACATTCCAAACAAGGTCTTTGGTTTTAATAACATCAATGCTCATATTGAACTCCACACCACGATTTTCCATATCTCCCACATTGGCAACAATTTTATTGCTAAAGTTGGTACCAGCGCTTTGGTTGATCTGGTTGAGCAGATCGGTCGTTTTCTTGTAATAAGCTTCCACACTACCTGTCACACGATTGTCGAACAAACCGAAATCAAGTCCGGCATTATATGTGGTGGTTTGCTCCCATTTCCTGTTCGCATAATAACCATTGGGCCTAAACAGGCTGTAGAAGGTATTACCTAACTGGTATTGAGCGGTATTGTTACTCAAGGTATAGTAGGTGATGTAATCGTACAAGCCGATACCATCCTGCTGGCCGGTAACGCCATAGCCTAAACGAAGTTTAAGGTCGGAGAATGTTTTACTGTTGCGAAGGAACCCTTCTTCTTTAATTTTCCATGCTAAAGCTACAGAAGGGAAAGTACCCCACCTGTTGTCTTTGTTAAACCTTGATGACCCGTCGCGACGAACGGTAGCAGTAAGCAGGTATTTGTTCATTAATGTATAGTTTAACCTTCCGTATACAGAAATGAGTGTGTACTGTGGTTTATCCAGTGCAAACACAGGAACTGATTCAGGTATTTCAAAACCATCAGAAGTCCTGTCTGAAAAATTATAGTTGGTGGTAAGGAAGTCGTTGTATGAATAACCAGCGATCACATCCACTTTACTTTTGATTGAAGTGATTTCACGGTTGTAACCAAGATAGAATTCCATCAGCTTGTTGTTCCTTGTTTGGCGGAACTGTGATGACAAACCTCCATGATAAATACCGCCCGCATCTTTATAACGCTTATATGTAGACGCTGCACTATCATTGATATAATTAGATCCGGTTGATTCAGCAATATCATAACCCAGGTTAAGGTTGGCCCTCAATGCAGGGAAGAATGGAAGTTTGTATTCGAGCACCACATTTCCAATACTTCTGCGGGTGTTGGTGCGATCGTCTTGTTGATACAACAAGCCAACTGGGTTGCGGGGCGACAATGCCCTTAAACCTGTGATGGTCGTAGGATCGAGCCACTCATAGAATCCATTGTAGCGGTTGTTACCAGAATACACTGGTTGTGTAGGGTCATATGTTGCAGCAGCACCAATTGCTCCGGCATTAGCAAATTTCACACCTGTTTGGCTCGCTTTGATATTGAGGTCAACTTTCAGGTTGTTATTGAAAAACTTAGGGCTTAAGTTAAAGCCGATGGTTCCTCTCTCTAACTTTCCAGTCCTCAGTACTCCTTCCTGGTGAAGGTAACCAAGTGACAACCTATAAGGGACCTTATTGATGGAACCGGTCATGCTAAGGTTGTTATCTGAAGTAGAAGCATTCCTGTAAATTTCATCCTGCCAATCGGTATTGGCTGTACCCATTAAAGCAATTTGGTTGGCATTGCCCTGGGAATTAATGTAAGAACGGAATTCATTGGCCGATAACACATCCACTGTTTGTGCAATGGTGGCAACCGAGAATTGGGTATTGAAATTGATTTTTGGTTTGCCGCTCTGTCCCCTTTTAGTCGTAATGATAATTACACCATTCGATGCCCTTGAACCGTAAATAGCGGTAGCAGATGCATCTTTGAGGATATTGAAAGTCTCAATATCGTTGGGGTTGATGAGAGAAAGCGGGTTGGGAGACCCGGTGATACCAGCATTGTCGAGAGGCACACCGTCGATTACAATCAGCGGATCGTTGCTGGCATTGAGAGAAGCACCGCCCCTGATACGGATAACACTTCCAGAACCAGGCGCACCACCATTTGAAGTGATAGATACACCCGCTACTTTACCGGCAATCAATTGCTCGGGAGTGCTGATCTGGCCTTTCTGGAAATCTTTTGAAGAAACAACTGTAACTGCACCGGTAAGGTCTTTTTTACGGGCAGAACCATAACCAACCACTACAACTTCATTAAGTTGCTGATTGGATTGTACAAGTGAAATGCTTCCGGCATTGTTACCGTTTACATCCACTTCCTGGGTATTATAACCCACGTAAGAAATCACCAATGTCCCTTTTTTTGAAGGCACATTGATTTTGAAAGAACCGTCACCGGCAGTTTGCGTTGCTGTACCTGTTCCCTTTAAGGTAACAGTAACGCCTGCAAGCGATGCACCGCTCTTTGAATCGGTTACGTTTCCGGTAACCGCATCCTGCGCCCAGGTGGTTGCCGACACAATCAGCATCAGCACCGAGCATAGCAGTAATTTTGGGATTTTAGCAATAGATCTTCTCATAAATAGAAATTATCTTTTTGTAGTAAAAAAAGAGTGTGTAAAACTTACACAAAGTAACAGATTTTCCCTGAATTTAATTTTTTGTTAATAATATATTTTTTACAGGTTCTTATTGTTAAACAAGGGTTTTAGAAGTCGATACCCGACCACTTTTTCTTCTTTTGCTCGTACTTATCATAGTTGAACTGGTACAATTTACCCGGCCGG
Source organism: Bacteroidota bacterium (assembly GCA_052035835.1). Lineage (GTDB taxonomy): Bacteria > Bacteroidota > Bacteroidia > Chitinophagales > Chitinophagaceae > Ferruginibacter. Next base: position 11,081 of record JBPOHG010000282.1, read on the forward strand.
TGCGGTACATTGGTTTCAATCTCCTCGAGGTCTACCAGGAAATCCATGGCAAAGAACTTTTTGCGGAAATTCCTCCGATCCAGCTTGATCCCTAAAATGGCCTCGTATAAATTTTGTAATTCCCTGAGTGAGAATTTGTTAGGCAGCAAACTGAAACCCAGTGGGTGTTCCTGTACCCTTTTTTGAAGGCGGGTATAGCAAGTATCGAATATTTCCTGATGGTCAAATGCAAGGTCTTTTGCTGCCGACACATCATGCCAGTGCAGTTCGTTGTCGTGGATTTTTAATTTATGGTGCTGGATGTTTACAAGTGAATAATAAGCAACCGTTACCACCCTGCCCCCCGGGTGCCGGCCTACTTTGCCAAATGTGTGCACCTGTTCCAGGAATACATCATCGAGGCCTGTTCTTTGTTGAAGGATGCGATAGGCGGCATCATCCAGGTCCTCATTTGGGTTTAGGAGGTCGCCCAGTAATGACCAGCGGCTCTGGAATTTTTTTAAATCAGACCGGATGAGCAACACTTTGAGTTTATTCTCATCAAAACCAAAAATCACGCAATCCACTGAAAGGGCAATGCGGTTGATGCTTTGCACTTCCGACTGGATGATTTTGAGTGTCTTTACATTTTTGGCAATAGAATCTTTTTTCACCATAACAAGCTTTCGTTAGTTGATCAGTTAACATCCGGTGATGGCGAACCGGTATGCTATATAAAAAGTGCATGACAAAGCATGCACTTAAAAACTATTTACCTGCCAACTGTTTGCAACAGCCGGCAATCGGATCCTGTGAAAAAAATAAATATCGGATGCATAGCAAACTACTTACCGGGCATTTAATTTCCTTTGGTTACTTTAATGGTTTGCCTGTTTTCCTTTGTTATCACTGTTACCATATACACGCCACGTGCAAACTTTGATGCGTCATTGATTTCAATCACGTTGTTTCCATTCAGCAATTGATGCGTTTGGCGGTACAATTGCTTACCACTCATATCTGCAACCAGTATCAGCGCCTGGTCCTGGATGTCTGAATCAATGCGAAGGTTGAGTTTCTGAACAAATGGATTGGGGGCCACTTCTACAAAACCACCCCTCGATACAACATTGATCCTCACCACTGCACTGTACCTGAAACTTCCATCCGCATCAACAATTTTCAACCGATAGAAATATACCGGCTCACTTAAAGTGGCAATATTGTCGGTATAAGCATAAGTGCTGCTACCCGTAGCTGTTAGATTTGCAACCGGGCCAAAGTCGCGGCCATTTACACTGCGCTCAAGTTCATAATGGCTAAGATTCTGTTCATTGGTCACGTTCCATTTCAGGAGGTTGGCCAATCCATTGTTCTTACCGGTAAAGCTGGTAACGGTAACGGGCAACGCAACAAACTGGTTGAGGTATACCCTGTATTCTCCCGGGTTAAGGGTAAACGACTGTGCGCCACCTGTTGCCGAGAACGTACCAGGAGTTAAATAATTATACCATGTTCCGGCACTGGGGAAAGTAACCGACCCAATCGCAACATCAACATTAAAGTTCCCCATTACCACTATACTGGCAGCCCCCTGGGTAACTTTTATCCATTTGAATGCGCCATCAAGGCTATAGGTAATATTGTTAGAAGTAAACAAGGCACTGTATGATGGATTTTTTCGAAGGCGCAGCAAATTCATCATCACATTGTAAATATTCCTGCGTTCGGCCGACTGGAAATAATCCCAACGGATGGGTTTAGGGTCTGTACGGCAATTGGTATTAATTGTACCATTGGGGCAATAATTGATCGAGTAATCGTAGCCCAACTCCCCAAACTGCCATAACATTTTAGGCCCTGGGATTGTGAACAGGAAGGCTGCCGCCTGGGCAGTCCTGCGATAATAATTAGGGAATGATTTAACACTGTATGAAGGGCCAACATTACCAAAGCTGATATTCTTATATGTCATACGCTCTTCATCATGGCTCTCGAAATAGGATACCAGGTGTGGGTTTGCCCAGCCACGGTTGGTATGAATACCATAAGACAAATCCCAATCTGTGGTGTATCCCATGGAAGCCTGTGAATAATTATGATTCATATTACCCCATAACAGGAAACCATAATTAGACAACTCCTGCTCTTCGCCGTTATCTGCAAAGTGCTCAAGGATGGCATAGCTGCCAGGTGCTTTTAATTGCAGGGTGTCATAATATCGTTTCCATATGGCGATACGTGATGCATCGTAGTTGCTCCATCCACCAACATTGCAATTCCCTCCGTTGTTGTCGCAGGTTTGCGTTTGGGTAAACCCTTTAGAAAGATCGAAGCGGAAACCGTCGATTTTATAATTCACAAGCCAGTGTTCTACTACCCTGCTCACAAAATACCGGGTGGCCAGGCTTTCATGGTTCATATCGTATCCTACATTGAATGCGTGCTTTGCAGCAGGGTTGAACCAGGGATTGTTCGCTGCTGGCCTGTTGTTGGCCCCATCAAAATACAATTGCACCATGGGAGACAACCCAAAGGAATGATTCAAAGCAATATCCATGATAACTGCGATGCCTCTTGCATGGCACATATCAATAAATTTCTTGAGGTCATTTTTAGGGCCATAATATTTATCGGGGGCAAAATAGAAATCTGGATTGTATCCCCAGCTGTTGTTTCCTTCAAACTCATTGATAGGCATCAGTTCAATGGCATTGATACCAAGGCTGCGCAGGTAATTCAGGGTATCCTGCATGGTCTTCCAGTCGTGTTTTGCAATGAAGTCCCTCAGCAGCAATTCGTACACAACCATGCTGCGCTTATCGGGGCGTGTATACGTAGGTGTTAGCCATGTATACCCTGGTGACGCCGTTTGTAAAATACCCACAACCCCACTGGTGAGCCCAACCGGATATGGTTTCAATCCCGGATAAGTATCGGCTGTAATAAACTGGTCATTCCAAGGGTCAAGTACTTTTTCAACATAGGGATCAGATACCCTCAGGTTTCCATCCACCAGGTATTGAAACGAATACTCCGTACCTGGTGTAAGGCCGGTTAACCTCAGCCACCAGTAGTTGCCATCCGGACTTCTATTCATTTGGAAAGTACTATTCTCTTCCCAACTATTGCCAGGCAAATCACCAACAATACAAACCCTCGATTTACCCGGTGCATATAATAATAGTGTGGCAGCAGTATTATTTGACTCGTAGTTGATGCCATCCCTTAGGCCTGCGGGAACCGCAGCGGTATTCACAGGGCCGGCCACATAAAATTTAATGGTATCATATTTCGTGGTAACACCATCATTTGCTTCCAGCATGATGGTTTGAATGCCCGCAGAAGTAATTGTTGGACCGGGTGCTACAGAAATGGTAGTAGCAGCTGCAGCTGTTTGAATCAATGCGCCATTAAAATACAATTTCAAAGTAGCAGCATTGTTTGAGCCGCCAGTAATAGCAACTGTGTTACCAACGACTTTTGAAATAGGTTCTGCTTTGGGAATATAAGTCGGTTGTTTGGGTGGGTTGCTCAAAACCGCAGCCAATGCCGTTGTGTAAACAGGAATGTACATATCACTGCCATCAATGTTACGTTGCACCAACGTGCCATTGCCGCTCCTGAAAAGGATCGAAATCTTTAAAATGGTCTCTCCCACAGGTACACCATAATATGCCCTGATACCACCCGTAATGGTGAAAGTCCACTTATTGCTACCAATATAAGTCGCCTGCAGCGATGGATTGGCCGTATTAAAATTCTGGTTGAATTTTACATAACGCCAATCAGAAGCAGAAGTACTAGCGCTTGTTATTACGCCTGTATGCACATACACATCGGAGGTTGTGGCATAATTGTTCAGCCCCTGGTTACCCTTTGTAGCATCTAATGTTATGGTAATTGGCGAAGAAGTTTCATTAGGGAAAGCCGGCGTCCAGCTCAGTAGCTGTGAGAACCCTTTAGCAAAACACAAAAAGGCCAGAAACACAAGTAGTATTCTTTTCATGACAAGCGATTTATTGTGTAAAATAAACACATTATTTTTTAAAATCATGAAATTGGTTCAAAAGAATGTCTCCTTTTTGTCAAAAAATTAAACAAGCAGATGGCATTGTATAATGCGTGTAGATCTTTTAAAGAAGAAGGTTCAAGCGGTTGCTAAGGGTAGTTAAACAATTGAAAATATTTGTGATCAACAAGTTTCAAAAAAGTTGTTACAAACTGATAGTCAGATAGTTTACAATCTTTGTTCCAATCTTTCACGGGCGGTCAGCAGCCCCTGATGTATGGCTTCTGAGATGGCTGCATTTTGAATGTAGGCGCCCATAAAGCCACTCCAAAATGCATCGCCTGCTCCTGTAACATCAATAACCCGGGTAGGCAGGCTACTCCGGTGTTCCCAGTTGGCAGTGGATGTTTTGTACCATACCCCTTCTGCCCCACAGGTAAGGCATACAACTGTGCATGGCAATTGAGCAAGGTAAGTTTTGATGTCTTCCAGGCTGTGATGGTCGCCCAGGAAGCGGCTCATATCATCACCACTCACTTTCAACAATGGCCGATATTTCATGATTTCCTGAAACACAGCTTTACTGTTGTTGTTGCCACCCCATATTTTTTCAGCATAGTTCCAATCAACAGAAACAGATTTTCCCGCTTTTGATGCCTGTTGCATGGCACTCAGTATATTCGTTTGTGCGTCACCGGTACTTAATGCAAATGAGGTGGTATGAAAAATAGTACATGCATCTATCAATAAAGAATCTACCACCGGAATATGGGTATCTGCTCCCCGGTAAGGAATAAATTCAGGGGTTCCATGGCTCTTACCTACCACGATAATAGTGGTAGGGATATGGGAAATCCTGCTGATATATTGTGAAGCTACTCCCGACTCTTCCATATGCCTGATGGCTGTTTCACCAAAGCCATCGCTTCCTACCGATGCAACAAACGTTACCGGGATATGGTTCTTTGCACAAAAAGAAGCCAGGTTAGCTGCACTCCCCCCTGCCCTTACCTGAAGGTGGTTACTCTCTGAAAGGTCGGCCACCATATCCGTTGTAATAAGGTCGATTAACAATTCACCAACTGCAAGGATCATCCAATAATAATTTGTCTCGTTGTTAAGTAAATAATTGATGGCCTTTCTCGGCCAGAATAATACCTGCGGCAGACCATGCACATTCTTTCACGCCACCAGGCAGGTTGCCGGTACCCGTATAATATTCATGCATTCCGTTGCCCTCCTGTTGTACAGCCATCAGCATATTATTATGCACGACTTTTTTAGCCGATTTTTCATGTTGAAATTCCAGCGCTGCACAAAGCCAGCCATTCCAAACCGGCCAACTACCTCCATTATGAAACTCTCCCGGCTTGTTGCGAAACCTGTAAGCATAATTTTGTTCCAGTGTTGTATAATCATGATCGCCGGGTTGTACAGGCGGATCAAATGATGGCAACATCCCTTCAGCTGCACTTATCCGTTTACGTAAGTAATCGAGCAATATACTATCCTGGTCCCCTGAGCCAATTCCCAATAACAAAGCAAAAGTATTGGCCTGTAAGTCAAATTGGGGATAGATACCACCCGGATTAAATGCCATCCACCAAAAATCTGAAGGTGCGGTGTGCCTGTTTCGGGCAATTACAGGAGCATACCAACCTTCGTCGCTATCCCTCTTGAAGAAATTGTTACGAATAACTTCCTTCATCTGCGAAGCTTTATACGCATAGGGTTTGTACTCAAATACAGCTGCTGCCAACTGAAGTGCCCACATACGCAATAATTGCTCAAGCAACACATACCCATGGTAAATATATTCATCGGCCCAATCGGCGCTTTGTGGAATATACATCAGGTGCCTGCCGTTGAATTCCCATGCATCCATCAATTGAAAAGCCTGGTCTACACGGGAGGAATATTTCCTTGCAAACTGCATATCATCTGTATGGATGGCGTATATACATAGCCCAATGATAGCCCAACTCACCGTATCTGCACGCCCCACAACACCCCCGTAACTCACTGTACCCTCTTTTACATCCACATTGCTTGGTATAAATCCAACTGCATGCTGGTTTTGCCAAATTGTTTGCAATGACTGCTTACAGGTACGTTCCAGTTTTTCATCACCAGTAAGCAAGGCTGCCATTCCACAGATCACTGAATCTCTTGTCCATACCCGTTTATAATTGTCCTCTTCTGCAGGTGCAGCTGTAAACCCATGCGGAGTACTCACTTTAAATAATAATTCGATCGCTGCTTTATATCCCTTGTCTGATGACATGTGTAAAATTATTTGGTTCCTTTCTTTTACATTTTTCTTTACTACTGGTTCATGTAAGTTAACAGGATGATGCAAAACACTAATGAGCCCTACTGCTCAACAGCATATCTGCACCATCCTGTTTTTTATATTTTATGAGCATCGTAGATAATGCTGCCATCAATAATAAGATACCGGCAAGGCGAATGGCATTTGCAGGGCTACCGGCTAACCAGCTCTTAAAATAAAGTGGCATTGTTACATTTTGAATAAACATAGGGATTACAATAAACATATTGAATATCCCCATATATACGCCTACCCTATTCTTGGGAATGCTACCAGCGAGCATGATATAAGGTGTTCCCATCATACTTGCCCAGGAGAATCCCATGCCGATCATGGGAATGAACAGCATATTTTTTTCATGGATTGAAGGAAGGAAAAGGAGCCCAATGCCAGCCAAAGAAAGGCAAACGGCATGCACCAGTTTCGGGTTAAGTTTTTGTGCCATCCTTGCAATAAAAAAAGCAGATAAAAAAGTGACGAGGTTGTAAAAGGCACCAATCTGGCCAGTCCATACAGAAGCAGTTGAAAACCCTTTTGAATTGCCATCAGTGGTACCAAAAAAAACTTCTGAAATAGACGAACTGATGTATATCCAATAGGTGAACATGGCATACCAGCTGAACAGCATCATGGGAATCATCGACTTCATTGTAGCAGGCATCTGTTTTATTGCACTGGCAATATCTTTGAACGGTGCAGAGAATCCTTTTGGAGAAGCTTTGATTTCTTCCAGTTCTTCGGTGCTGAGCGGAAGTTCTTTGGTGGTACTCATGCTCCATAAAATAGAAGCGATGGAAAAAAAAGCCCCTACAATGAATGCAATGAAAGTAGTGGCTGGTATGGGTTTATCGGGTGTAGACATTTCACTAAACCCAAGCCAGATGAGGAGTGTTGGCGTTAGATAAGAAAGCGTTTGCCCTAAACCGGTAAATGCACTTTGCGACAAAAAACCGAGCGAATGCTGTTTAGGATTCAGCTTATCCGTTACAAATGCACGGTAGGGTTCCTGCGTAATATTATTCGCTGCATCCAATATCCACAATACACTGGCCGCCATCAGTACAGATTTGCTGAAAGGCATAATAAAAAGACAAATACTGCAAAATATTGCACCAATGAAAAAGTAGGGTTTTCTTCTACCCCAGCGACTGATGGTTTTATCACTCATTGCACCAACTATTGGTTGTACAATAAGGCCAGTTAAGGGGCCTGCCAGCCATAAATATGGAAGTGATGACTCATCGGCGCCAAGGAATTTATAAATGGGGCTCATATTGGCCTGTTGAAGCCCAAAACTGTATTGCAGCCCAAAGAACCCCAGGTTCATATTAATGATTTGCCAGAAACTCAAATGCGGCTTAGCAACGGCCATGGTAGTGATTTTGAGAGAAGATAGGCTAAATTTGTACATACGTACCGGTTGAGCATATCCGCAACCGTTTGAGGTGGAAAACTACTCATTGGAAGCATCTGTACCGATGGACCTATATCTTCAAATTTTACAATTCGGGAAACAATGCTTTTAATGCAATATAAACGACATTGGTCCACCCGAAACCGTCTTGTGCC
>JBPOHG010000232.1:0-7246 GCA_052035835.1 Bacteroidota bacterium
ACTACTGCCGCACCTTTCATCAGCGACAACTTTAACCAACTTACATAGTCGAGGTACCTGGCAATAAAAGGGCTGTAATAATCTCCCGGCGCCGCCAGTCCAATCATGGCGAGGGTACCAAAATAAAAAAGTATAAAAAGCAACAGGAATTTAATTACAAAACCTGTAAAATCCTTATTAGACAATAAACTCATGTGGCGTTTTTTGGTTGCTACGAAACAAATCCCTGTACTGTTGTTTCAAAGCATGTAGGTTGAGCCTGGCATTTGCGTAAGAGGCAGCAGCACGACAGGCGTTTTCGTATTCCAGCATGGGCATATCAATATATGTTTGAATGGCAGAAGCCAAAGCTGTTTCGGATAACGCTGCATTAAAACCGGCTCCGGCTACAGACAGGTTTTTCCAGGGGGTATTCATGCTCGTTATGACGGGCCGTCCCGCTATTAGTGACTCAAATATTGCATGGCCAAAATTTTCACTTTTACTGGGCAATACAAACAAGTGGCTGTTCTGTAAATAACCTTCAATCTGCCATGGAGCAATTTCCCCATGGTGAACAACTGAAACATTTCCTGGCAATTCTCTGATACATTTTTCACACGCATCCCAATACTGGGTATCTTTCACTGGACCGTATATATGATAAATAACGGTTCCCCGTACCTGCTTTAATGATTCTAAAACCATTAATATATTTTTCATAGGGCTTATCAAGGCAATACTAAGCATCGTTAATCCTCCCTCCTTTTTTTCCAAAGGAGCTTTCTCTTGTATTCTGCGAGGAAAATTTCCTGCCACAGCCACTTTGGCCCCACTACCCATTGCCTTTACAATATGCGCAGCTTCCTCTTCATCGGTGGCATGATACGTTACTTTGCCGTTGATACCAGCCATTTTCATGAATCCCAGGTATAATTTCTTTTTAATGGTCTTCTGGCTAAGTGCCCCGGGGTGGAGCATCCCTCTTACCGATAAGATGATGTTGGGCACCTTTGATTGCAGCATGGGATACAGGTTGAAGACCGGATCATAGATACCAATGATGTATAACACATCCGGGTTTTCTTCCACTATTTTTTCCAACAATATTTTCTTCCTGCCTGTACTACCGGCATACCATACCTGGCAATAATCATTGTATTTGACCCATTTATTTTTCTCAATACCTTCAAGCGGAACTGCATTAAGATCGGTATCCGCACAAAAAATGCTGTATACTACATTCTCTTCAGATCCAAACTCCGCTATCATGTTGGCAACAGACTGAACAGGTCCGCCCGCCCTGAATGCAGGAAGAAACCATGGAGTTACAATAAAAATTTTCTGCAAAAAAATATTTAATTAAACTGAAAGCGGTGTTTCCATATCTGTAATACTACAAATATCAGAAAGCATGATTTTACAAGGTGTCCGAGGATCGTTTGCAATTCACAGTCGGGCCGAATGGGGTAATAAAATACCAGGCTTGTAAAAAGGATTAGAATTGGATATGTTTTTGAAAAATGCCCGAACCCTTTCAGTATCTCGCTGAAAAACATCCCATAGAGGAACATGAACACCCATCCTCCGAAGATCCCAAAGTTGATATATGCATCCCCCACCGAACTTAACCCCATTGAAGTCCCTTTGGCAATCCGCATGCCTGAATACTTCATAAAAAATTCCCGGTCTCCTGCATTCAGTTTATTGGGTGCTATAATTCGTGGCAAAATGGCTGCTTCCAAAATCTGCAGAAGTTGTTCTCCATTCGCATGAGGTTCTTTAGCCGGAATATGATTCATGATATTGGTAATAATAAACCCCTGGTTGATACGTACATTGCTGGTACCTAATTTTTCGGCACTAAAAAACCCCTCCCCGTCTTTTTCTTTTTCCTGCTTTTCCTCCACTGTTTTCTGAAGTGTTTCCAAGCCTCCTTGCTGCCCCTGAGACCAGGTAGCTTCGCGGTAATCACCTTTGATAAGTTGAATCACTGTAGCTAAAAAAATAAAAAAAACAGCAAATACCCCTTATAATTCTACACTGGGTTTGTATTTAATGGAGAATATGGCCCCAAGGAAAATCAACCATGTAAGTAAATCATGAAACATGGCATTGCCAATTGAAGAAGCGATCACAGATCCATAAACTAAGATTAGAGAGAGTGGCTTTACCTTTTTGCTCCCAAGAATAATAAGAAAAGCGCCAATAAATTTGAAACCACCGAGCAGATAAAATACAAAGCCTAATTCTGAACCAAAGAATGAAGACACTACACTGGATACAAAACCAACGCCAATAAAAGCATAAGGTATAGAACTGTTTCGGTCGACATACCTTCTGATTTTTTCTTCATCTACCACTTCACCACTCAGCATTCCGGCACGGATATGCAATCCAAAGATGAATAAAATAACTGCGGGTATCACATAAAAAAAATATTGCCCCTCAGGAATTTGCATTTTGAGGAACCCCCGCTGATACTTATCCAATCCATTGTATGCCAAAGTAGGCCCTACAAACATTTGAAGGCACATAAATGACCCCAGTAAATAGCGTACAGGCATCACCGACCCGAATGAATAAAACAGCAGGATGAACTGGTACAGAGAAACCATGATCGCTATGTATGACGCCCAGCTGATTTCTGCAAACAGCAAGCGAATCACGATTGCCAGGAGCATATATACCCCCCAGTTGAACTTCACTTTAAAAAGGCTATACAATTGCTATTTTTTTGTTGCCAGTATCATGGCATTTTCCTTCGTAAGAACCTCTGTGATCGGATGCAAATCACCTTTGCCGCTAAAAGTATATAGTTTGTACCCATAGGCGAGCAGGACTCTTTGAGCATCGCCAGGTTCGGTACCGGCTGCTGCTGCTTCAGCCCAATCTACAAATTCAAATAATATATCCGGAGCATCTGGCTGAGAGAGCAATCTTGCAGCCCCCCTGAAAGCATGTGACTCATACCCTTCTATATCCGCCTTGATAAAATCTACTTTAGTTACTTTGTTTTGCAGGAGTAAAGTATCCAGCGTAACCGTTTCTACCCGTTCAGCATTTTTTGTAAAGACGCTTGACATTGACCCTTTTCCAAATTTTTCTTCCGGACTGAAAAAATCAACCATTTGTCCATCTATATCGGATAGTGCCTTGTTCACTGTCAAGCAATTCGCCAAGCCATTTATTTCCTGATTGCGATGCAGGTATTGATATACTCTCGGGGAAGCCTCAATAGCAATAGCTTTAATGGAAGGCATTATCTTGCATACCGGAGTTGCAATTGAACCGATATTCGCTCCAATGTCTATAAACACCCCTCTTTCTGGCAGCCTGCTAACTATGTACTGAATCGTATCGTCTTCAAATACCCCATCTACGTAAATATCAAATCCCACATTTTCAATAATGTTTGGGATGAAATATTTGCAACCATACTTTCCATCAATATTGAAATTGCGTTTTTCCTTTATTTCCCTTTGCAAAAGGAACCTGGAAAGACGTTGTTTACCTTTGAATGGCTTAAGTTGTCTGAGAATTTTTGCAATCATAAAAAACAGGCCATCTGAAAATTGGGGCCTTGTTAAAATTTCAGGAATTTATGTTGATAAAAACTGATTAGATTTTGAAAATCTTTCAGCTTATTTATGTTGATATGGCACATCAATGCAATTAAATTTCACGATTGATGGCAACTTCTGTACTAGTATATTTTGATGCTTGCCTGGCTTTTTGCCAGTTGAAATAATAGGCTTCAAGAAAATGATACGATAATGCCGAAAGTGGAATAAGTATCAGCATCGAAAGCAGAAAGATAATATTAACAGCTGCAAATCCATCGATATTCCATTTTCCTAGCATATACCTGGTGAGGTTTTCCGTTACGATCCAATGCCATAGATACATACTATATGAATACTTCCCTACTAATTGCATTAATTTACTCCTCATGAAAGCTGAGAATGCACTTTCGAAGTTCAAAGCATTGATCAATACCAATCCATATCCAAATGTGAGCATCGGCAAATTGAATGTCCTGCTCAACACTCCAATAATATCCATCCTCTCCTGCAATTGAGCTGTCATTAACAATCGTCCTGCGAAAGCGATGGTTACCCCTAATAACAATCCCTTCATAGAATTCAAATACCATTTACTCGTTTTAGACAGGTATAGTTTTGCGGCCATTACTCCCATTAAAAATTCTACCAGGCGGTTTGCAATGGAATAATCAATGATGTTGTATGGGTCTTTATTGGGAATCCATATTAATAACCTGAAACAAATACAAAGGAGCAATGACACTCCAATTACTTTCCAGAAAGAATACTTGCTTATAGCCCAAACAAGCAGGGGCAATACAATATAAAAATGCCATTCTGTACATAACGACCAGAAGTGTGGGGCATAATGTGAAATGTCGAAGAAAAAGTTCCTGATGAAAAGTGCATGTTTCAGTGCATAGATCAATTCAAAGTTTTGCACCTGAAAGGAAACTGCGGCTAATCCATAAACTAGGATAGCCACATAAAAGGCAGGCGCAATCCGTAACCATCTTTTCTTTAGATAATCAATATAATACTTAACACTAAAGCCCGACTGTTTAGAGACAAACATAAGGTACATACAAAAACCGCTGATGACAAAAAACAGGTCAACCCCGGTACCAAAGAAAGAAATAAGTTTTGCGATATCAAATTGCAGAATTTTGCCTGCTGGTGTGCCACAAAACATCCAAATATGTGCCCATATCACTCCCATTACTGCAATTGCCCTCAGCCCATCAAGTACCTTAATCCGCATCCTGATTATGCTTTTCGTTTAGAAATGGTCAAAGGTTCAATTCCTGCCATATAGGGTGCACGAGCTGCAATCAGCCCATCTTCAGAAAAACTTTCATCAATGTCGGCACTTGCTAAAATAACAAAGCCTCTTTGTACAAGAAAATCGAGGCACTTGTAATGAATTTCATTCGAATGGGTTGAAATGAATACATACCCAACTTTTTTCTCTTGAAAGATTTTATCTGCCCCCTCCAGCATATCATATTCAAATCCTTGTATGTCGCTATGAAGCATATGCACAAACGGTATCTTTTCCGTTTCTACCAAATCGTTGATACAGATTGTATTTCCCAGCTGACTAGTTTCAGATTTTTTCCCAATAAATGCCTGGATAAATTTGCCCTTCATTTTATTTAGCCGGAAATTTCGCTTCCCCTGCCCAAGATTGAAAGCATCGGGTTCGATCATATAATTAACTGCATTCGCAACTTCTTTTTGAAACCACATTGAATAAAAGCTCCAGAAAGCGCCCATTTCAATCATCACCCCTCCCTTGGGAATTGTTTTTAATACTTCCTGAAAAACCCTTTCTTCCTGTGGCTCATGAACGCCCTTGCTTTGCAACAACATTTTCGAATACTCAGGGCCGTAGTAACTACCCAGGTAAATACGAAGTCCGTTATGCATGACCTGTCGCCCTCCCTTGATAGCGCCGGCATCTGCTACACGTGGGATGGCATCATTATCGGAACTGCTTAAAACATGAGTGACCCTTTTTTCCCAAACCGGCGACAAATTGTAATTCCTGAATACAGCATCAAATAAACCAGAAGAAGCCAGGTGGTAGCCAATTAGCTTTCTTACAAAAAGGTTCTTACGTGCAAAATTTCTTAACTGGGCTAACATGTTTTATTCTAGTATAATTTGAGACTTATATTACTCAGTGATTGACTGTAAATTTTTTTGAAGCAACGCATCCGGGTTATTCAGGTAAAGCGGCCCTTCATAATATGCATGGTTAATATCATTTGGCCTGAATGGCGCATATAAATGATCGGGATGTTTGATGATTGGAGCTTCAGAAAGAAAACCAGCCCAATAACTGAAAGTACTTCCATTGGCCATTACAATAGCTTTGCTACGGCTCAGTAACAACAGGTCAACTGCGTCGGCATTTCCTTCTACCATTTCAATATTCTTGAGTGAAAACATCTTTTCAAACTCATGCCGGTAACCATCGGTGAATAATGAAACGGGCAAATCTGAAGCGGCCATCTCCCTTACTTTTCTGATCACATCAATAAAGTAATCTTCGGGGGTCCTTACATGCCCTACTTTACTAAAGTCTTCCCCCTCTTTCAACTTACGGAAATCACCCATCCTGATATGAACGCCAAGTACAGGCCTTTCCCTTTCAAATGCCTGCTTCAGAATGCGCTCATTGAATACAGTTTTTAGTAAATTTTTCACCTCGTCCCTGTGTGGCTTCAAGTGTTTAAAATAGTCGTGGTATGTGGGTAGCTTTTCAAACAAAAAAAGCCTCCCTTTCAATGCCTCAGCTGGCAATTGAACAACCGGCTGTTCTTTTATAGTTTCCAATTTCCTGGAGGCGAAATAAATCCTGATTCGGTCTATACTTTCGCCAACAATTGTTTTTTGAAATGTAAAATATCCTGAATATTTTCTCTTTGATTTTTCTTTGCGCAGGTAAGGTCCAATTTTCAAATGATGGTATCCCACAATTATGAGCGGCAGTTGATTCAACCGCGAAAAAATCAAAGCGTTGAACAATGGGAACAACTGGTTACCCAGGCCTGCTTTTGGAAGTTGACATACAACTATGCTCATATATGCCGATATGTTTTATTGGGAAAGCTTGTAACAACCGCTTCCAGTGCTTTTGCCACCTGTAAGTAACTATACCCTGCAATTTTAACTTTAGACCTTTCACCCATATCAGCAAGGCTTACACTTTTTGAGCTCATACGTTCTAATAAAGATTTCAATGCCGTTTCATCAGAAGCGTTAAACACAAAACCGTTTACGCCATCTTCCACCAAGTCACTAGCACATCCGCATTTGTTGCTAATGATAACTGGTTTTGCATTGGCCATTGCTTCATTAACTGATAACCCCCATGTTTCTCCCGGGCCTTTTGATGGAAGCACGAATACATCTGCAGCAGCATACAAAGCAGGCATCATAGATTGATTCATAAAATCCATGAAGAAAATATCCTTATGGCTGGCATATGCTTCTTTTAATTCTTTTTCTAATATCCCATTCCCTACTATCAATACATATGATCTTGATTCGAACCTGGCATTTGCAAAAGCACGAAGAAGAATTTCCGGGTCTTTCTTGGGTTCCAGTTTCCCGGCAAAAACAAATAGCAACTCATTTGTTGATATCCCCAACTTTGCCCTTAAAGAACCTGCTTGTTCCTTACACGCTGCTTCACTACAATGAAACCTATCATT
>JBPOHG010000321.1:0-17067 GCA_052035835.1 Bacteroidota bacterium
TTTACGGCGCAGAAATTACTGAAACCTTCTGAGGGCTGGACCAATCATTTCATCCATCCACCTTATAACTTCAATATTGCAGACTCCCTTGTTACCAATTTTCATTTGCCAAAGACAAGCCTGCTGATCATGGCATGCGCTTTTGCTGGTTATGACCTTATGATGGAAGCTTATAAAAAAGCCATTAAGGACAAATACCGCTTCTTCAGCTATGGGGATTCTATGCTGATTATATAATGGAAATAGAAAATAATTCATTCAGAAAGCTTCCCGACGGAAGCTTTTTTTATTTCATCTGAGTTGAATATTAAAATTTGGGGATTTAATAGCACCGTGCGTTAATAAAAAAGAAAGGGGCCAGAGATAGACATCCCGGCCCGTATTAATCCAATATCCTATGAAAAACCGTATTAATAACGGAGAATTGTACACTTTAGTTTCCTGGTGGCTAAAAAAAGTTGAATTATTTTTCGAAACAGGCCCATTTCAACGGGAAATGCTACAATGAGATAGAAAATTTTTCTGCAAGTAACTGCAGGTCCTGTACAACATCGGGCAAAACAGGGATACCATGTAACCTTCTTTCTTTTTCCATTTCCCTTTCTGGGTCGCCGGGTATGAGCACTGCTTCAAATCCATCGGCTACGGCTGCTTTTCTAAACCTGTTGATCCATTGGTCCATGTCTTTTTTAAATGCTTCAGCAGGCCTGAATGCATCAATCCGCATGGCTCCAAAGAAATGCCCGATCCCTTTTCCGGGCATATTTTCGGGCATGGGTACATAGGCAGGGAACGGAGGTACCCAGGGGCCGTAATTGGCCCCACTCAGCACTGCAGAAAAAATATCTACAATTGAACCTAACATATATCCTTTATGGCTGCTATGTTCCCTGTCGCCCCCCAGTGGCAGTAAAGCCCCCCCTTCCTTTAATTCATGCGCATTCCTGCTTATTTTACCTTCCTTTGTTTGTACCCACCCCTCCGGGACCGGCTGGTTTTTTCTTTGCAGGATCTCCAGTTTGCCATTGGCAGCAGTTGTAGTGGCAAAATCGGCAACAAAAGGAGGCTCTTCCCCGGCTGGTATCGCAACTGCAATGGGATTTGTACCCAGCATCCTTTCTTTAGAAAAAGTAGGTGCTACCAGGGCCGATGCATTGGTCATAGAAATACCGATCATATCTTCATTCAAAGCCATCATGGCATGATGCCCGGCAATTCCGTAATGATTGCTGTTTTGCACACTTACCCATCCTGTACCAACAATGGCAGCTTTTTGTATGGCTATTTTCATGGCAAATGGGGCAACCACGAGGCCAAGGCCCGAGTCGCCGTCAACAACAGCAGTACTGGGCGTTTCATGGATCACTTTCATATGGGGCATGGCATTCACCCTATTCACTTCCCACAACCTTACATAGCCGCTTAACCGGGCCACCCCATGGCTATCTACCCCACGCAAATCGGCACTAAGCAGTGAATCAGCCGCAGTGCTGGCATCGGTACTGTTACTACCCATTTTCTCAAAAACCTCACGGGCGAATGCATACAAGCGTTCATATGTAAATAATTGCTCCATCAAACGAAGGTAATTATTCAATTGGAGTTGTTGCCGGCAATTGAATAGAAGAGGCTGTCGTACAATGGTAAAAGATAAAATCTCTTGCTGCATTGGCCGGATCGTTCGTACATTTGCATCCCTAAAACTCATTTCATGGGAAGGATATTTGAAGTAAGAAAAAGTGCCATGTTTGCCCGTTGGGATAAAATGGCCAAGAATTTTACCCGTATCGGCAAAGAAATCGCTATTGCAGTTAAAGCAGGCGGCCCCGATCCTGACAATAACCCTGCTTTGCGCCGCTGTTACCTGAATGCCAAAGCGGTAAATATGCCCAAAGACCGAGTAGAAGCGGCCATCAAAAGAGCCAGTGGAAAAGACAAAACAGATTACGAAGAGATTGTTTACGAAGGATATGCCCCACATGGGGTGGCCGTAATGGTGGAAACAGCTACTGATAATTCTACCCGAACCGTTGCCAATGTTCGCATGCATTTCACCAAGGGCAATGGCGCACTTGGTACGAGTGGTTCAGTTGCGTTTACGTTTAACCGTATGGGTGAGTTTAAGATTAAAAATATCGGCCAAAACCTGGAAGACCTGGAATTGGAATTAATTGATTTTGGATTAGAAGAAGTGGGAGAAGATACAGAAGGGAATATCATCATACGTACAGCCTATACCGAATTTGGAAATATGTCGAAAGCACTGGAAGAAAAGAAAATAGAAGTAATCAGTGCCGAACTAACCCGTATCCCGGTGAACACGGTTGAATTATCGGAGGAGCAGGCCAATGAAGTGCTTAAGATGGTAGATAACCTGGAACAGGACGATGATGTACAGAAAGTATATCACAACCTTAAATAGATTTTATTAAAAATGCCTCTTAGTTATAAGAGGCATTTTTAATCAGTCTACCCGGAAAGAAATTTTACACACCACCCCAAAAGTGGTCACTTTCCCATCTTTTACATGTGCCTTGATATCTTTTACATATACCGAGTCAATGTTGCGGATCGTTTTGGATGCTTCTGCAACAGCCTGGTGAACGGCGTCATCAATTCCCTTGGTGGAAGACGAAATCACTTCAATTACTTTTACAATACCCATATCATTCGTTTTAATGGTGAAAAATATGCTTTAATATCCTGAATATTGATAACATTTCCAAATGATATTGGGTTATTGAATTATTAATGCAAATGGATATGGCCTGTCATATAATGCAAGGCTTCCCCTGCCATATAAACCCGTTCTTCGCTCAGTTGCCTGCACCATAATTCCCCTCCCCGGGCAGATAATTGCAGGGCATGGAGGTTGTCTTTACCTAATTTTTCCGACCAAAAAGGAATCAATTGTGCATGTGCCGACCCGGTGACGGGGTCTTCATCAATTCCCACTCCGGGGGCAAAAAAGCGGGAAACAAAATCAACCGTACTGCCAGGTGCCGTGATGATGATTTTGTCGAAATATTTTTTCATCAGGGTAAAATCGGGCCTGCATGTTCCAACTTCTTTTTCATTATTTAATTCTACAAGCCAATCCCGGCTTTTGTAAACACCAACAATTTCTGTTGTCCCCAAAACTGCTGCTAACTGTTCGGGATAATCGAAAATACGTACCGGTTTCCAGGATGGGAAATCAAGGCCAGCCCTGAAGAGGTTTCCGCCAGTTTCGGGTACTACCGTCAACAATCCACTTTTTGAAGAAAAAACGATGCGATCTTTTTCCCAATGCAATATTTTATATAATACAAAAGCAGCGGCCAGGGTAGCATGGCCACAAAGATTAATCTCCGATTCGGGGGTGAACCAGCGAATGCAAAAATCTGCACCACCCATTTGTTCTGGCACAAAGAAAACGGTTTCCGAAAGGTTGTTTTCCATCGCAATCTTTTGCATCAGCGCATCATCTATCCAAAATTCCAACGGAATAACAGCAGCTGGGTTGCCGGCAAATAAGCCCGAGGCAAAAGCATCCACCTGGTAAATGGGTAAATTCATGAATTTAATTTTATTGATTCATGCGTGCATAAAATAAGGGAAGCATGATTTTATATCGAACTGCCAGCACCCGGATCATAAAAATCAGCAGGATGCATATAACTGTAGAAACTCCATTGTCAAGCGAAGTGCTTTTCAATCCAAAATAAATTATACCTCCTACAATACTCGCCACCGCATACAATTCTTTCCTGAATACCAGCGGGACATTGTTCAATAAAACATCCCGGATCACGCCCCCGAAACTTGCCGTAATGGTGCCAAGGGCAATGCAGATACCCATGCTAAAAGATTTCTGGATGGCGAGTTCAATCCCAACCAGTGTGAACAAACCTAGTCCAAGCGCATCAAATAAAAATAAAGTGGTGGTTAATTTTTTCAGGTATTTGCCAAAGAACATGGTACCGAAAGCAGCGATGAGGATCACCAGGATGGCTGTTTCATTTTTGAGCCAGCCTACCGGCAGGTTGCCGATCATCATATCGCGAAGGGTACCCCCGCCAATGGCAGTTACAAATGAAAGGATCAAAACGCCGAAGGGGTCGAGCTTTTTCTCCATAGCTGAGAAAGCGCCGGAAACAGCAAATGAAAATGTTCCCAGTATTTCGATGATGTACAAAAAACCGGTGTGCATGAATTTAATTTTCAGGGTTACTCTGCCATCATTTCTTTTACCACCCGAACAATATCTTCGGCATTGGGCTTACCAAAATAGTCCCCATCGCTTCCATATCCGGGGCGATGTGCTTTACCGGTAAGGGTGCGTGGGGCCACATCGAGTAAACGGTAACCCTGTTGTTCTTCCATTACTTTGTTGTACATGTATGCAGCTGCACCTCCCGGAACATCTTCATCTACAAATAAGATCCTGCTGGTTTTGCGTAGTGATGATGCGATCATATGCCCGGTATCGAATGGGAGCAGCGTTTGTACGTCTACCAGTTCGCAGGAAATTCCCAATTGCTGAAGGCGTTCTGCAGCTTCCTGAATAATACGCAGTGTTGATCCATACCCTACAATGGTGATATCATCCCCTTCGCGGATAATTTCGGGGACACCTAACGGCACTGTATATTCGAGAAGATTGGCAGGGAGTTTTTCTTTAAGCCGGTAACCATTCAGGCATTCAACTACAAGGCCGGGGTCATTGCTTCTTAACAGTGTATTGTACATACCTGCTGCCTGGGTCATATTACGGGGCACGCAAACATACATCCCCCTCAATGCATGCACAATCATACCCATGGGCGAGCCGCTGTGCCAAATCCCTTCGAGGCGGTGGCCCCTGGTACGAACGATCAGCGGAACCGATTGCTGGCCGGCAGTTCTAAAATGCGTAGTGGCCACATCATCGCTCAACGGTTGCAATCCATATAATAAATAATCGAGGTATTGAATTTCAGCAATGGGCCTCAATCCACGCAATGCCATTCCGATACCCTGGCCCATGATCGTTAACTCACGAATACCGGTATCGAATATGCGCTCTGACCCATATTTCTCCTGCAAACCACTAAAGCCCTGGTTCACATCTCCAATATATCCCAGGTCTTCTCCAAATGCTGCCACTTTTGCATTGCTGGCAAACAACTGGTCGAAATATTTATTGAGCACCTCAAACCCGTTTAATACCGGCGCATCTTCCTCGTAAGAAGCCGCTACTACAGGTACTTTAATTGCCGACTTCGGGCCTTCATTGTACAAGTATGCGTCGTATAAAGATTCACTTTCAACTTTCAGGTTATTGTAATAAGATTGTATTGCGGCTGCTGCAGGTTCAGCTGCCGGCAAAAGGTCGGCAGCAGTAGCCAGGGATTTCAATACGTCGCGGCGCATGGGGTCTCTGAGGGACGACAGTTCATTCCGGATACCATTGATACCCGGGTGAAGCGGCGCTGCATTGTTGAGCAATGTAACGGTATCGGATACCAGCCTTTTCAATGGAACGAGGTACTTATCCCATGCTTTCTGTTTGCTTTCTTTTACGAACTGTACGGCTTCCTCTTCGATAGCTTTGAGCTCTTCGTCTTCAGCGAGGGCATTCTCAATGAGCCATTGCCGCATTTGGCGGATACAATCCCATTCTTTTTCCCAGGCAAGCCTTTCCGCATTTTTATACCGTTCATGGCTGCCCGATGTTGAATGCCCCTGGGGTTGCGTGATCTCTTCTACATGGAACAATGCCGGGGTATGTGTATCACGTATTTTTTGAATGGCGTGTTCGAGTATTTCGCACATGCCTGCATAATCCCAACCCTTCAGCTTATAGATGTCGATACCATTGGTACCTTCCTTCTTTTGCAGGCCGGCCAACGCTTCAGATATCGACGATTTGGTGGTTTGGTATTTTTTAGGAACAGAGATACCATATCCATCATCCCATACAAAAACAGCCAGTGGTACCTGCAACACCCCGGCAGCATTCATGGTTTCCCAAAAATGCCCTTCACTGGTAGAAGCATCGCCGATGGTACAGAAACATATTTCATTCCCCTTATTACTAAGTTCAGTTAACTCATGTAGTTGGGGTACATTTCTAAATAGCTTGGATGCAAATGCCAGTCCTAGCGCCCGCACCATTTGTCCGGCTGTTGGGGCAATATCACTGGATACATTTTTTAAACTACTGATATTAAGCCAGTTACCCAATTTATCAACCAGCGGGGTAGCAAAATGGGCATTCATTTGCCGGCCGGCACTAAATGGGTCGTTATTTACATCCGGATCGGCATATAACTGTGAGAAAAATTGCTCAACGGTAGCCAATCCGCTTGAAAACATGAAAGTTTGGTCGCGATAATACCCTGCCCTAAAATCCCCTGGCTTAAAAAATTTAGCCATGGCTACCTGGGCTACTTCTTTTCCGTCGCCGAAAATGCCAAATTTCGCTTTGCCGGTTAGTACTTCCTTGCGCCCCATCAGGCTGGTTTCGCGGCTCTCACAGCAGGTTTTATAGTCTTTCAGCACTTCATTCCTGAAATGTTCGAAACTCAATTTATCCTGAATGGCGGTATCGTTATTGATTGTATCCATAATCCTGTAAAATGTAGGTCAAAAATAACACTTTACAGGCGGTTTGTTAAAAATCTGGAAACAGAACAACAATTTGTATGTTAATCCAACGTTTTTGTATCTTTAGGTTCTCAAAAAGCACAAACGATGAAAAAATTTGTACTCTTTTCCTGCATCAGCCTTTTCGGTGCTACGGCGTTTGCCCAGCATGAAGGCCATAACCATGACCTTGTTCCTGCTGCAGTTGATAGTAAAAGTGCCACTGCTACTCCGGCAAAAGTTTCGGATATGTCCCTTTCCATGAAAGAAGAGGTATATGATTTCGGAAAGATCCCACAGGGTAAACCGGTGCATCATAATTTTGAATTTTCCAATGCCGGAACAACACCATTAAAGCTTGTGAATGTACAGGCAAGTTGCGGTTGTACCACACCAGAATGGGACAAGGACAAAGACATTCCTGCAGGTGGAACAAGTACCATCAAAGTTGGTTACAATGCAGCTGCGGAAGGCCCATTTACCAAGCTGATCACCATCACATACAATGATAACCAAACCAAGCAAATCACCATCAAGGGTGAAGTTTGGAAAACACCTGCAGCCAGTGCTCCTGTAAACCAGGCTGCCAGTGAATTAAAGAATTAATTTTTACCATACATTTCAAACAGTAATCACACTAAAAAATTAATAATATCATGAAGAAATTATTATTCTCATTAACAGCCCTGGTACTTTCAACCGGATTATTTGCGCAAAAGAAAGCAGACGATGTAGCCAAGTTTAAGACTGAAACCATCGATATGGGGAAAATCAAGCAAGACAACCCATCTACCGCTGTTTTTGAAGTAACGAATGTTGGAACTGAGCCTTTGATCATTGAGCAGGCAAACCCTACCTGCGGATGTACCATTGGCGATTATACCAAAGAGCCAATTGCGCCTGGTAAGACCGGTTTCATTAAAGCTACCTACAACGCACACAACCTGCTGGCGTTCGATAAAAAACTTACTGTAAAGTTTGCCGGTACCGATGATATCAAAACCATTACCATTAAAGGTGAAGTTTTGAATGCCGAAGAATATGCAAAACTGAATGGCGCTGCAACTCCAAATGTAGAACCAAAAGCAGATAAACTGGTGAAAGTTGACAGTAAAACAAAATCTGCCACCGCAGCAAAAGTTCCGGTTAAAAAAACCAAGGTTACTAAATCAAAGACGACTACTTTGAGTAAGTCTAAAAAATAAATTCATGAGTTTTTCATGAGAAAAACCCTGCTATTTAGCGGGGTTTTTTATTCTGAATACAATTAACCAATATTCATTTTATTTATGTTCATATCAGCCATCGAAAAAGCAGCCGCCTTTACCCGCCCGATTCACAGCATCATGCGTACTTATGGGGGCAAACATCTGGTACCAGGTGCTGCCACCATTTTTTTTGTGAATAAAGAAGGCTATGCTATTACCTGCAAACATGTTGCTGAAATGTTGATGAGCGCCGATAGGATCAATCAGCATTACCAGCATTTCAAAAAAGAAAGAGCAGGTATTCCGGCTGGGCCAAAACATAAACAACACTTAAAAGGCCTCGAACTCAAATATCATTATCAACCCGAATCTACTATCCAGTTAAAAAATAATTTTGTAGACAGTGTTGATACGCTCCGGGGGTTTAAAGTACATCTCCATCCGAGCCTCGACTTAGCCATCATTCAATTTGAAGGGTTTAATAAAATTATGTACAGCGATTGTGCTGTCTTTTTAAAAGATGACCAGGCTGTAAAGCAGGGTAAATTTCTTTGCAGGCTCGGTTTCCCATTTCCAGAGTTCAACAACTTTACTTACAACAACCAAACGGATGATATTGAGTGGACCAATACGGGCGTGAATGTGTCGCCCAGGTTCCCGCTTGAAGGAATGGTTACCAGGTTCCTCGCCGACCCCCAACATGGCTTATACGGAATAGAAATGAGTACACCAGGATTGCGTGGACAAAGCGGCGGGCCTTTATTTGATGAAAATGGAATTGTTTATGGCATGCAATTCAGCACCAAACACCTTCATTTGGGATTTGACCTGGAAGACAAAGAAATCATGGTGAACAACCAACACAAAACCATCTCAGATTACTCATTTATTCATCTGGGGCAATGCATCCATGCGCATACCATTAAAAATTTCCTCAAACAGCACCAGGTGGATTTTTACGAAGCTTAGCCTATCGCAGGTTCTTCTCTTCTGTTGTATCCCTATCTTTGTTGCATGTTAACGATCAGCAAACGCGGCCATGACATGCCCGCCTCTCCCATTCGTAAATTGGTTCCTTATGCCGAGCAGGCGAAGAAAAAAGGCACGAAAGTATATCATCTCAATATCGGGCAGCCCGATATTGAAACGCCCAAAGCATGCCTGGATGCTGTAAGGCATGCCGATTTTAAAGTGCTCGAATACAGCCACAGTGCAGGCAATGAAAGCTATCGCCGCAAACTGGTTCAGTATTATGCCAAGAACAATATCCATGTTACACATAATGAAATCATCATCACCACCGGCGGCAGTGAAGCCATCCTTTTTGGGTTCATGGCTTGCCTGGATGCCGGGGACGAAGTAATTGTTCCCGAACCTTTTTATGCCAATTACAATGGATTTGCCATTCAGGCCGATGTAACGGTAGTGCCTATCGGCAGCAATATTGAAACCGGTTTTGCGCTTCCCCCCATTGAGGATTTTGAAAAAGCGATAACACCCAAAACCAAGGCCATTGTTGTTTGCAACCCCAACAACCCAACCGGTTATTTATACAGTGCGGCTGAGATGGAAACGCTGAAAGAAATTGTAATACGCCACGACCTTTTCCTATTTGCGGATGAAGCATACCGTGAATTCTGCTACGAAGGGTCGCATACCAGTGCTATGCACCTGCAGGGGGCAGAACAGCATGTGGTGTTAATGGATACGATCAGTAAAAGGTACAGTGCATGCGGTGGAAGGATTGGCGCATTTGTTACAAAAAACATTGAAGTACTCAATGCCGCTATGAAATTTGCACAGGCAAGGTTAAGTCCGCCCTATTATGCACAGGTGTTAGGTGAAGCTGCAGTTGACCTTCCGGATAATTATTTTGATACTACCAAAGCTGAATACAAACTCCGCCGCGATACAATTGTTCAAAGGCTAAACGCCATCAAAGGTGTTTTTTGCCCAAACCCAGGAGGCGCATTTTATGCAATGGCACGGTTACCCATAGACGATTGTGATAAATTTTGCCAGTGGCTGCTGGAATCATTTTCACATGAAGGCGCTACCGTAATGCTGGCACCCGCCACCGGCTTTTACAGTACGCCGGGCCGGGGTAAAGATGAGGTAAGGCTCGCTTATGTATTAAATGTAGACGCTATCAACAAAGCAATGGATTGCCTGGAGAAAGCCCTGGAGCAATATCCTGGAAGAAAAAACTAATGCGTAAATGGGCGTGATCTGTATAATAAAATACAGATCTAATTGAAAACCCTTTTACATCTTCATGCCAAATGCATTTGGCATTATCTACCGCCGCCCGGGCAATGCTTACGAATAAAGTTTGAATACAATGAAGACAAATGAGCGCCCGTTCCTTCCCCTTCACTGATACTGTGTGTACGGTTGGGGTAGGCCATGAACTGGAATTGTTTGTTGTATTTCACCATTTCATTCACCAAAGCTTCGGCATTGGCGTAATGTACGTTGTCATCGCCGGTACCATGTATGAGAAGCAGGTTTCCTTTTAAACCCTGTACATGAGTGATAGCAGAACCTTTTATATAATCCTGCATGTTCTCCTGAGGAAGCCCCATATATCTTTCTGTATAAATATTATCGTAGTACAACATATTGGTGACCGGTGCAATAGACACGCCGGTTTTAAAGATATCGGGATATTGAAATAGCAGGTGCAATGTAGATGAACCTCCACCACTCCAGCCCCATACTGCAACCCGGTCGCGGTCGATAAAAGTGTTTTCCAATACTTTCTTTACTCCCATTGCCATATCCCTGATATTAACGGATCCATTTTTCCTGTAGATGGATTTCCGCCAGGCGGCCCCTTTCAAAGAAGGTGTGCCCCTGTTGTCTATAGCAAGTTGAATATACCCGTCGTTGCTCATGCTTCCGTCGTATAAGAAATTATCGTGGTAGCCATAAACATCGTCTACAGTTGTGGCAGCAGGTTCCCCGTATACATAAACTACCAGCGGGTATTTTTTGGAGGGATCGAAATTGGCGGGTTTGTTCATCCATGCATCCAAAACAATATTGTCTTCTGTTGTAATTTTAAAATACTCCACTTTTACATTCGGGTCTGCCTTGATACTCTTGGCAATTGTTTTGGCGGCATTCAATGGTTTATGATCGGGTAAACTAACCCATTCTGTAGCTCGTGGTGTATTGTAATTGCTAAAGCTATGGGAAGCGATTTTAGCGCCTGGCGACAATGAATAATCGTGTGTGCCTTTCAGTGAGTTACTACCCAGCAGCTCTGCCTCTTCTTTGAATTGTTTAGATGGGTTATTTAGCCGAACCCTGTAGAGGTAAGACTGTGTAGCATTGGCAGGCGATGCTGTAAAGTAAACATAGTTATTCTGTTCGTCTACTCCTTTAATCTGGCCGATATCATAATTGCCTTTTGTGAGCAGGGTAACCGTTTTTCCGTCGCGGCTGATACGGTAGATATGCCTCCAGCCATCTTTTTCACTTATCCATAAAAAATCCTGTCCTTTGTTCACCCAGGTCCATCCCATGGGGTCATCAGTATTCAGGTCTACCCAGGCTTCATCATTCTCGGCCCAGAAAGTACGGGTATTTCCATCAGCGGCATTGCAATACATCAATTTGCTTTCCTGTTGCTTTCTGTCGAGTTGCTGTACGATTAATTCACCGGGATTGCTCCATTCCATACGGGTGAGGTAATGCTGGCGTGGGTCTCCGTCAATTTTCATCCAACGGATAAAGGCATTGTTGAGGGAAACGACCCCTATGCGTACTGGTGATGGCGCTTCTCCTACTTTTGGATACTCTACCGGGATAATTTTTGAATACACCGAATCGGTATTGTTTACCATATAAAAATCGCGGATTCGTGTGGCATCTACCTGCCAGAACGCAATCTGGCTACCGTCGGGGCTCCACCTGAAACCATCACGGCAGTTGAATTCCTCTTCATACACCCAGTCGAAAGTACCATTGATCATCTTCCTGCTGCCATCGGTAGTTAGTTTTTTTATGATCCCGGAGTTAACATCCTCACTAAAAATATTATGCTCGCTCACATACCCTACATTGCGGCCATCGGGTGAAAACTTGGCAAACATTAATGACTGCGCCGGCAATCCTTTACCCAACTGCCTGAGTTCATTTTTGGTAATGTCGAGCACCCAGTAGTCGCCTCTGGTATTGTATCTCCATACTTTGGCAGTGTTTGTAAAGAGGAGCAATTTTGTATTGTCTTTGTTATACGCAAAAGACTGCACTTTTAAAGGCGTGGAAGCGCCTGCAGGCGTGAGTTGTTCTTTTTTAATCAGCACTGTTTCAGCTTCGGTTTTGGGGTCTACCCTCACAATACCACCATCCTTCATTTTCGTATAAGCCAACCCGTCAGCTGTCCAGTTAATCCCCCTTCTTTGGGCATGCAAAGAAGTAATGAAAGCGAAAAAGCAAATCAATAACCATCCGGAAAAATGTTTCATACGCAGGTTTTAAAGGACTAAAATAAGTAAATCGTGCCTATACTATCTGCCGTTGCTGTAAAAAGAAACCTAATTTTGTGGTTACTATGACCGAAAAGGAAAAGCTGAGGATCGATAAATACCTTTGGGCCATCCGGCTTTTTAAAACCCGGGCTGCTGCTGCCGAGGCATGCGATAAAGGGCGCATCAAACTCAATGGCGTATCGGTAAAAGCTTCCAGGAATGTTCAGGTGGGCGATACCTATGAAGTGAAGACCGAGGTTAAAAAATGGATGATATCCGTCACTGCACTTTTGTACAACAGGGTTCAATACAGTGAAGCCATTAAGTTTTACCTGGATATCACGCCTGCCGAAGAAATAGAGCGGTTACAATTTCAGGCAGCCGTTTTTCATACAGGCAAGCGGCTGAGTAAAATGGGCAGGCCAACCAAGAAAAACAAAAGAGACCTGGATGAATTTATGGGGCAGTAACCTTTCATTATACTGATCCATTTGTTAATTTAATACCATGCAAATCGACATTATCACTGTGGTTCCGGCATTACTGGAAGGCCCGTTTTCCCATTCTATTATGAAGCGGGCGCAAGACAAAGGGTTGCTGAAAGTAAATGTGATCAACTTACGTGAATATACTACCTATGCCAGGGCGCAGGTAGATGACTACCCTTTTGGAGGCGGCGCCGGGATGGTAATGATGATTGAACCTTTGGTAAATGCATTGGAAAGCCTGCAAAAAACGACGGTTTATGATGAGGTTATTTATTTAAGCCCCGACGGTGAAACCTTTCATCAATCAATGGCCAACCAGCTCTCGTTGAAAAACAACCTGCTGATGATCTGCGGCCATTACAAAGGGATCGACCAGCGTTTCAGGGACCATTTTGTAACAAGGGAAATTTCTATTGGAGATTATGTGTTAAGTGGGGGCGAACTCGCAGCGGCAGTACTAACGGATGCGATTGGACGCCTGATCCCGGGTGTATTGAATGATGAAAGTTCGGCGCTTACCGATTCCTTCCAGGACAACCTGCTGGCCCCGCCAGTATATACCAGGCCCGAAGTTTTCAGGGGTTGGGGCATCCCCGAAGTATTAATGAGCGGGAATCACAAAAAGATTGATGAGTGGAGGCATGAACAAGCCATACAAAGAACAAAAGAAAGAAGGCCCGATTTACTGGATGATTGAGTTATTTTTTCTTAACCCATACATATTCTGCAAAACCAAGTATATCCCAAAAAATATTTCCCTGTAATTTTTTACCTTTTATCAGCGAAGCAATGATCCTGAAAGGCATTGACAACATAAACCAGCTATTTCTTCGGATCCCTCCTTTTAACACTATAAAATGATTTGTTTCAAAAAGGGATGATAGTTCTTTAACTGAATATACCCTCACATGTGTTGGGTCATCCTTAAAATTCAATGTGCCATACATGGAAGGTAGTTTTGTACTTTTTTCACCGGGGTATTCTATGTACATATACCCTCCTTTTTTTAATTTTGGGATAAGCTTCTTTATGACTTCATCGCCATTGTACAAATGTTCTATAACATGCACCATCCATACCCCATCAAAATAATCATCCGGAATGCTTGTAAAATCGAGCTTTGTTAAGTCAAGCTGATAAAAACGGTGCATCGTTTTAAAATCTTCTTCGCTGTTATTATACTCCCTCTCCATATCAACCCCATGGTATTCACAATTTGGAAATACGCTCTTGGTTTTAGTTGCTGAATGATTTCCGGCGCCAATATCTAACAAGCGAAAAGGTTGGTTATGAAATGACTTCCGGAGAAAAATAAATTTATGAACGAAAGTAGAAAGATTAATAAGACGATTCAATGCATTAGTTTGTACAAATCTAAAGAGGATATAGCATATAAAATAACTTGCCAAAAAATTTGATTAAGCCAGCGTTCACTGCTCGATTTATTTTACGATATTTTGAAATCAATAAACAATAAAATAGTCGCTTCAAACAAAAAAGCCATCCGTAAACCGGATGGCTATTAATCAATTTAAAGTATCAACTTATCAGTTCTTAAAAAGTGTTTCCTCCACTTTCACATTGGTTTCTATCTTATCGAAATTGATAGGCCCCTGCATATTGGTTGTGGTATATGGAAACCAATAACCATCGGCGGTTTGTTTAAAATTGCTAAAGCTATTGGCCACTTCACGTTCTTCCCCACCAGCCGACACCATACTGGTTGTCTTGATCAGGTAATTGGTTTTTGTATCAATAAAATAGTGGCTCACTTTTCCCGATTTTAACGTGAGTTTCAACTTATATGCTTCTGCACCGTCTACCGATTCTTTACCAATGAATTCAACAGTATGCCCTTTAGATTTGTAGTTATACAAAGCGCCCTGTACATCCAATTGGCTGGAGAAAGATTTATATTGGTCTTCTTCCATTTTAGTGGGTTCAGTCATTCCTTGTACCGGCATGAATACCCAGCCTTCAGTAGCATTACACAGTTGATAATTAGCAGACCCCATTACTTCAATATCTACCCGGATACCAACACCATGAGCACGGGTGATGGTAATCGGGATATCAATACCCTGTGTACTTAACGTACCACTCATTTTAACAGAAGTAAGCGATTCCAATCGCTCTTTACCACCCACGGCAGTAATATACTTCTCTACGATTTCATCTACCGTTTGCGCTTTCACTGAAAATGCAATCACAGAAAGAAAAGAAAGGAATAAAAATTTAATTGATCTCATGTTTTTTTATTTATGCAGGTTATGAGTCGCAATATTAATCAATTTTATTGGATCAGGGAATGAGAAATGCAGTTGCCTGCCTCCCGCAGCGAATAAGTATATTTGCTGGATTATACCCTCCATGAACATTGCTCCCGGAAATATATTACTGATTGGCTCTGTTTTGCTGCTGCTTAGCATTTTTGCGGGCAAGACCTCTGCTAAACTGGGTGTTCCAACGTTGTTGTTTTTCCTGGTGGTTGGGATTATGGCCGGATCTGAAGGAATTGGCGGGATTTATTTCGATAACCCGGCCATTGCCCAATTTATCGGCATTACTGCCCTTATTTTCATTTTGTTTTCGGGCGGATTAGACACCGATTGGAAAATCATCCGGCCTGTACTGTGGAAAGGAGTCAGCCTCTCTACACTCGGGGTGCTCATCACAGCAGTTACGGTTGGTGTATTTGTACATTATATACTGGATTTCTCTCTGGCAGAAGGGATTTTGCTTGGCGCTATCGTATCGGCCACCGATGCGGCTGCCGTATTTTCTATATTGAAAAGTAAAGGCATCCGGCTGAAAAACAATATCGCCCCTTTGCTGGAATTGGAGAGTGGCAGCAATGACCCCATGGCATATTTTCTCACCATCTCCCTTACTTCGGTGATTGCACATGGCAATGAACATTATTCGGAATTGTTTTTACATTTCATCAGGGAATTTGCATTGGGTGCCCTGATGGGCGTATTAATTGGAAAGCTTAGCATCTGGCTGATCAACAATATTCGTATCAGTACCCAGGGTGTATATCCGGTTTTGCTGATGGCATTGGCAATATTTTCCTATGCTGCTACAGATTTTATTGGTGGCAACGGGTTCCTGGCTGTTTACATTTGTGCCCTCCTGCTTGGGAACAGCAATTTTATTCATAAGAAAAGCCTCACCGAATTCTACGACGGGCAAGCCTGGCTGATGCAGATTATTTTATTCCTCACGCTGGGCCTTTTGGTGTTCCCTTCCAGGATTTACCCCGTAGCAGGCAATGGCTTACTGATTGCTGCATTTTTAATGTTTTTGGCCCGTCCCCTGAGTGTATTTATCAGCCTCGCATTTTTTAGCATCGGGTTCAAAACAAAATTGTTTATTTCATGGGTAGGGTTAAGGGGCGCTGTACCTATTGTATTTGCCACCTATCCCTTGATAGCAGGGCTCGAAAAGTCGGGGATGATCTTCAACCTGGTATTCTTTATATCGGTTTCTTCAGTTTTGTTACAAGGGACAACGCTTGCCTTTGTGGCTAAAATGCTATCACTAACAGCAACGGATACCCCAAAAAAAGATATGGTTACAACAACTGATACCGGCGAACAACAGATACACCAGTTCCATATCAACCAGCGAACACCTGCACTCAACAAAAAAATTGTACAGCTAAGCCTGCCACAGGAAGCACGCATTATAGCCATCAAAAGAGGCAATGCTTTTATTATGGCAGATGGATTTACTAAAATCCTTGATCATGACGTAATTTACATCGTAACCGATGACGGCGCCACATTGGATGCAGTAAAGCAATTACTGAATCCACCTGCCTGAATTTGACTAAACATTATATTCATTTTATTTTCGATGAACGAACAACAAACAACATGAGCAACTTATCACTTAAAGGAAACATTGTACTCATCAAAGACCGAAAAATTGCTTACGGAACAGTTGAAATTGCTGCGGGCATCATTGCATCTATTGCTATAGAAGGAGAAGAGCGAAAAGGGGAAAAATATATAGTGCCCGGCTTTATCGACAGCCATGTACATATAGAAAGCTCGATGCTGGTCCCATCTGAGTTTGCCCGGCTCGCTGTTGTGCATGGCACTGTTGGCACGATCAGCGACCCGCATGAAATTGCCAATGTTTGTGGCATGGAAGGGGTTGAATATATGATCAGCAATGGAAAGACAGTTCCATTCAAATGTACCTTCGGGGCGCCAAGTTGTGTTCCTGCTACAGTTTTTGAAACTGCCGGTGCTGCACTGAATGCCGATGATGTAG
>JBPOHG010000216.1:0-2175 GCA_052035835.1 Bacteroidota bacterium
TTTTCCGCAAGCTATCCGTCTACATGGGCAAATAAAACAAAAGACGATGGCAGGGTTTTCTTTACAAGTCCGGCAGATAAGGCAGACGACCCGTTTCGTGAGAACATCAATATAAAAGTTTCACAAATTAAAGAGGTTTCTGGAAACTTCAATTTAAGTGAAGTAATAGACAAGACGATTGTAACCTTGAAAGGAGGATCATTCAGGGATTTTAATTTAACCAGCAGGACAAATTTCAGGTGGAGCAAGCAGGATGCCGTTGAAATTGTATACACGGCTTATATAGCTGATATGGGAAATGAAAAAATGAAATTTACACAATGGTTCTGTTTTTTTAACAACAAGTTTTACGTGCTTACTTACTGTGCTGTTGACAATGAAAAATCACATGATCTCGTTGCACGTAGAATTATGAAGAGTATTGTTTTTTTATAAGTTCCTTTTGGTGTAAAAAAAAGCCCGCCGCCACATGGGCAGCAGGCTTTACTCCATACTATAACCTATTTGTTGAGTTTCACAAACTTTTCTCGCCCGGCATTTCCGCCATTCGTAGTATGGTATTGAATAATGTATGTTCCAGGTGCAAGCGAACTTGTATTCACTTCTTTTTTCTGTAATCTTTGAGCAACCTGTGTTTTAGAAATCAATTCTCCCTGCATATTGAATATACTAAGCGTACCGCCTTCATTCATATTGGGCAATACTACTGTTAGCGTGTTGTTAACGGGATTAGGATAAATTTTTAAAGCGGAGTTTTGTAATGCGGAGGAGCTAGTATTTTTTTCAACCACATCAACTGGCTTTGCATATGTTGTTGCTGCAACCGGTTCTCTTTTTACAGATCCGCCATTCATGATTGTAGTTATTTGAGTTGGACTAAGTGTGTATCCTGTTTCTTTTATAATAGAAATCCCTCCGGTAGTAGCATTGGCTTTATCGGGAACAAGGATCACTGCAAATGAATTCCAGCCGCTACATTCGCACCATCTTCCGTAAACAATGCGATAACGTTTGGTAAAACTGAATACGCCTGGGTTGTTTCCTGATAATGTACTTGTGCCTACATATCCTGTAAATGTATATGGAGGTGAAGTCCACCACTGCGAAGGATTGTAAACAGCAGTGCCAGGAACTGTAACGTAGTTTTGATCTACTTCTTCAACAGACCAGTAATAGCCACAATTCCTTCCCAATGGCGTTACAGGCGTTGCAGAAATACTATAGTCTGTGGCTGTTACATCAAAGTAATTGATGTTAAACAAAGTTTCAGACTGTGGTGTTTGCGGTATTTCAACCAAAGCTATATTATCAATAGCAAGGTCATTACCGTCACCAATTCCTGTTTCATCAAGCGTGATGGTAATATTCATGCTGAACGTACCCGTTCCTGCGGGCATGTTGATCACCTGGCTAACTGATTGCCAATTACAGTTACCTGCAGGAACATCAATTACCTGATTGCTGATATTATACCCTGGAACAGAAAATTGAACATTGATTTTTGGTTTTACATCGAAGGCACATTGAGGAAGGTTTTTCATGTCGGCACAAAACTTATATATCTTTCCTCTTTCAACTGTTACATTCTGATACCAGGCTATGCGTGTGCCTGATAAACCAGTTGCTCCATTGATAACAAGGTGTTTACCTGCAGATGCACAATTAACTGTCCATGTAGGCGATACTGTTAGTGCCTGGGCAGATGTGAGCAGGCTGTATCTTCCTGTAGATACGGAGTTGGGTGCAACAATTCCGGTATAAGTGTATCCGGTTGAGAAAAACTGGTTCCCTAATTCAAATCCAGGGTTACGAACTACATTTCTACCCGGGCAACATTGTGTGACACAGTACATTTGCACATCATTGTTTTGGCCACTGGTTTGTCCAGCGGGCGGATTACCCACAATGATTGAATTAGAGAACCCACCAAGTGTAAAATTTCCCACTGCCACAAAATCATATCCTGGCAGAGTTGTGTTAATTCCTGCAATATTCGCAGGATCTACATCAAAACAATATTGTGTGCCACTGCTGAGTGTTGGACTTAACAAATTACCAACCTGGATGCCATTTTGGAATATGCGCAATTGAATTTGAACGGTTCCCGATTGCCCATTCAATTGAGGAATGCTATAATTAAAGCAGATCCTGCCTGGGCCGCAATCGGGTTTTGAA
>JBPOHG010000175.1:0-7429 GCA_052035835.1 Bacteroidota bacterium
ATTGATAAAACCATTGTATGTCCAGGCTAACCTTCAACAATAATAACAATCATTTTTTTCAGAGTTTAAAAGCAGGGGTTGATCAGTATTTCACTGACAATAAAATTCGCAAAACCGGCGACTGGCGGTTGTTCCTCAAAACATTCGTATTGCTGGGTTCGGCACTTGCAATTTATTTAACCCTGATGCTTGTTGATATTGCAAACTGGCAGGCTTTATTATTGGCCCCACTCCTGGGTTTTTTATTTGCTTGTATTGGTTTCAGTGTAATGCACGATGCCAATCACGGCAGTTATAGTACCAGTCACCAGTTAAATGAAGTTCTGGGGATGCTCACCTTAAATGGGCTGGGTGCCAATGCCTATTTCTGGAAGCAAAAACACAATATTATACACCATACGTACACCAATGTTGACGGGATTGATGATGACATTGCCAAAAGCCCGATTATCCGTCAGTGTGAGTCACAGAAATGGGTACCCGCACATAAGGTACAACACCTTTATTTGCCCTTTATTTATTCATTATCTACCATTTTCTGGATCTTCATCATGGATTTCACCAAGTATTTCAGCAGGAAGATTTATA
This sequence comes from Bacteroidota bacterium, assembly GCA_052035835.1. GTDB lineage: Bacteria > Bacteroidota > Bacteroidia > Chitinophagales > Chitinophagaceae > Ferruginibacter. Next base: position 589 of record JBPOHG010000175.1, read on the forward strand.
CTACGGAAGCCTGGAAAATGACATGGAAAAACCACCTGGTATTCTGGCTCACCAAATTATTTTATGTGACAGTTTATATGGTATTGCCAATCATTGTATGGGGTTGGGCTGCCTGGCTGGTGGGTTACCTGCTCATGTGTGTAACCATGGGAATCACCCTGTCCTTTGTTTTTCAACTGGCACATGTCGTTGAGAACACCGAATTTGAGCATATTCCGCTGGATACTACCAAACACCTCGAAACTGCCTGGGCTGAGCACCAGATACGAACAACTTCCAATTTTGCGATGGACAATAAAGTTATTTCCTGGTTTGTGGGTGGGTTGAATTTTCAGATTGAACACCACCTGTTTCCAAAAATCAGCCATGTTCACTATCCCGCGATCAGTAAAATTGTACAACAAAAATGCAAGGAATTTAACCTTCCGTATAATTATTATCCCACCCTTTTTCAAGCCATTGCTTCGCATTTCAGGGTGATGCGTGATCTGGGAAAAAAACCGGTAGCGATGGTTGTTCCCGGTGCACAGGTAGAAGTAGCTGCTTAATAGCTAAGGTTTGTATTTAGCTTCCGAAAAAATCTTTTCGGCATCCATTGCCATTAATTGTTCCAGGCGCAGGTCGGGTTGTTTTTGCATGTATTTTTTTACAATCTGCCATCCGGCAAAGGAGCCGATATTACCCGGCGCCGATTCGCCCAACTCCTGTGTTTTTGGGCTTTCCCCCACATAATTTTTGATGAGGTTGTTATCAATTGTTTGAAGGAAGTTATTTTGAACAAATAAATTCCAGATCGTTGCCTCGTGTTCGTAACAATCTTTGAGCTGTTTTTCGGTATAACCAATCAGCTTATGTTCTTCAGTGTATGGAAGCAATTTACTCAAGAGGTACAGCCGTTTGCCTTTTTCAACCATTTGAACCATGAGGCTCGCTTCCTGTTTCTTTTCGGGAAACATACCAGCGTCTGTAATTACATTTTTCATGCAATTCACTGCAATATAGTCGGGGGTAAACCTGCTGCTGATGTACGCAGGATAAGTTTCCTGCATCCAGCTGCTCTGGTATTGCGAATAACCGGCACCGAGATGATGATGGAGCCCAATAATGAACGCGTCTTCAGAAAGGATATCTCCGTAACCGTCTAACGGACCAATATAAGTGATGATATTGTGAGGGGCTTTGTATTTCGGGAAATAGTATTGCAGAAACTGCAACCCTTCCCTGATTTCTTTTTCCCATGGAGAAAAATCAGCAAATACTTTTTGAGCGGTATCATACACCGGCCTGTAAGAGTGTATAAATCCGTTTATATAAGTAACAGCCGTATCCCCGCCCCAGCGTGGATCGGCATTTAGGATGGTAGTTAAAAAATTCTCCCCAAAAGAAGGATAGCGGGCTATCAACTGGTCAAGTTGGGTTTCCATTGCAGTGCTGTCGAGCGAAAACAGGTCTTTTTCAAAACGCTGTACATTGAGTTTGATCTTGATATGGCTTACATCGGGAATTTTATCAGCCTGGTTGCAGGAAAAAAGGCCCACGATCAGCAGCAGAATTACTGGTACAAAACGCATGAGAAAAATTTAACTTTGCAAAGGAAATGAATATTCGGTTAGCGTAAAGTTAAACAGCACTTAAGAATTCGTATGAAAATATTTCTGGCTCAACAGAATTACCATATCGGCAATTTTGAAAGCAATACCAATAAGATCATCGATGCCATCCGCCAGGCCAAAGCAAAGCAGGGCGATTTAATTGTTTTCAGTGAATTGGCAGTATGCGGGTACCCGCCCCGTGATTTTTTATATTTCAATGATTTTATAGAAAAATGCAACCAGGCCATACATGCCATCAGCCGGGAAGCCATTGGCATAGCTGTGCTTGTTGGCGCACCTCAACGAAACCCCGTGGCAGAAGGCAAAGACCTTTTCAATGCAGCCTGGTTTCTTGCAGATGGCGAAGTAAAGCAGGTAATCCATAAAACCTGTTTGCCAACTTATGATGTATTTGATGAAGACAGGTATTTTGAACCAGCTCATCAATGGGAAGTTGTACAGTTTCAGGGAAAGAAAATTGCAGTTACTATTTGTGAAGATATCTGGAACCTGGGCAACAATCCGCTTTACCGATATTGCCCGATGGATATGCTGATGAACCAGCAACCCGATGTGATGATCAATCTTTCGGCATCGCCATTTGATTATACCCATGATGAAGACCGTAAGGCTGCCGTGAAAGCAAATGTGCTCAAGTACCAGTTGCCTATGTTTTATTGCAACGCCGTGGGCAGCCAAACAGAAATCGTATTCGACGGCACATCACTGGTATTTGATAAAGAGGCCAATTTATGCGGACGCATGTTGAGTTTTCAGGAAGACCTGCAATCTTTTGTACTGAATGAAGATGGATCTATTGAAGCAAATATCATTGAGCCGGCTCACCTGATTCCTGATTCGGACCTGAATCCACAGGGCCTCGATGCATCCCTCAATCTCGAACATATATATGAGGCACTGCTCATGGGGATCAGGGATTATTTTGCAAAAATGGGTTTTAAGAAAGCCATCCTTGGCAGTAGTGGTGGCATAGATAGTGCCGTAACGCTGGCACTGGCAGTGGTAGCATTGGGAAAAGAAAACGTTACTGCTGTATTAATGCCTTCGCAATATTCAACGAGCCATTCGGTGGGAGATGCAGAGCAGCTCAGCAAAAACTTGGGCAATCCATATCATATCCTTCCCATCAAAAATATTTATGATAGTTTTTTGCAGGAGCTACAACCTCTTTTCAACGACCTCCCTTTTAGTGTAGCAGAAGAAAATATACAAAGCCGTACCCGGGGTAATTTGCTGATGGCGATTGCCAATAAATTTGGTTTTATTTTACTCAATACGTCAAATAAAAGTGAATTGGCTACCGGTTATGGCACTTTGTATGGCGATATGGCCGGTGGCCTGGGGGTACTGGGCGATTGTTATAAACTACAGATATATGAATTGGCCAGGTATATCAACCGGAAACAGGAAATCATACCTGCGAATATCATTGCAAAGCCACCAAGCGCCGAACTAAGGCCCAATCAAAAGGACAGTGATAGTTTACCCGAATATGATATTCTAGACAAGATACTCTATCAGTATATTGAACAGGCCAAAGGGCCCGATGAAATTAAAGCAGCTGGGTTTGATGCGGCACTGGTTGACAGGATACTCAGGCTGGTAAATGTAAATGAATACAAACGCAATCAGTTTTGCCCGATTATTCGCATTTCACCAAAAGCATTCGGTGTGGGCCGCAGGATGCCTATTGTGGGTAAATATCTTTCCTGATCTGCACAGATGCACACAACTTTGCAGCCATGTAATGGCTTATTTTAACAAAGTTTTGCCCGGCATTAGCATTACGGCAATATTTTTGTTTTATGTTAAGCCCGTACGTTAGCACATAGATTCAACCAATATTCAATTGCATACATATTTTACCCGAATTATAATTTAAGATCAATGCTACAAACTGCAGAGGACATCCGTTTATTAAATGAAAAGATCAATCATGCTTCTGGTTTTATTTCCAGGGTAAATGATGAGCTGAGTAAAGTTATTGTTGGCCAGCAAACCATGGTAGAAAGATTGTTGATCGGCTTGTTAAGCAATGGCCACGTATTGCTCGAAGGGGTGCCCGGGCTGGCAAAAACGCTTTCTATTAAATCGCTTGCGCAGGCCGTGCATGCTCAATTCAGCCGCATTCAGTTTACACCCGATTTATTACCTGCCGACGTTGTTGGTACGATGATTTATAACCAATCGAAAAATGAGTTCTTTGTTCGCAAAGGCCCCATTTTTGCAAATTTTATCCTGGCAGATGAGATCAACAGGGCCCCTGCGAAAGTGCAGAGTGCACTGTTAGAAGCCATGCAGGAAAGGCAGGTTACCATTGGCGATACGAGTTATAAATTACAGGAACCATTCCTGGTGCTCGCCACTCAGAACCCGATAGAGCAGGAAGGCACATACCCGTTACCGGAAGCACAGGTAGACCGTTTCATGCTCAAAGTTGTGATTGGTTACCCGGGGAAAGCCGAAGAGCAACAGATCATTCGGCAGAATACCATGGGTAATGTTGGTGCAACCATCCATCCGGTGGCTTCCACTACAGAGATTACCACAGCCAAAGACCTGGTGCGACAGATATATCTCGATGAAAAAGTAGAAAATTATATCCTGGATATTGTGTTTGCTACCCGGTTTCCCGAAACTTATAACCTGGCAAAATTAAAACCACTGATTTCATATGGCGGTTCGCCAAGGGCAAGTATTAACCTGGCATTGGCTGCCAAGGCCCACGCCTTCCTCAACAAACGTGGTTATGTTGTTCCCGAGGATGTAAGGGATATCTGCAAGGATGTGCTCCGCCATCGTATTGGGCTTACTTACGAAGCAGAAGCGGAGAATGTAAATGTGGAAGATATTATCAACGACATCATCAGGACTGTGAATGTGCCTTAGTTACTAACGGGAATGAATATATGCTCACAACCACCGAGATATTAAAAAAAGTACGGGAGCTCGAGATCAAGAGTAAAAAGATTACCACGCATTTGTTTACGGGGGAATACCACAGTGCTTTCAAAGGAAAGGGAATGAGCTTTCGTGAAGTAAGGGAATATACAGCTGGTGACGATGTGCGGTTTATTGATTGGAATGTGAGTGCCCGTTTTTCCCACCCATTTACAAAATTGTTTGAAGAAGAACGCGAGCTTACCATGATGCTGCTGATTGATACCAGCACCAGTAGCCTGTTTGGTTCCACCGTAAAAAGGAAAAAAGACCTGGTTACAGAAATAGCAGCTGTGCTTACATTTAGTGCTGTTACCAATAATGATAAAGTTGGTGTTATTTTTTTCAGTGACAAAATTGAAAAATACATCCCACCTAAAAAAGGCAGGCAACATGCATTGTACATCGTAAGGGAGCTGCTCACTGCCGAACCGCAAACAAACGCAACGAATATTGATGCGGCTATTCGTTATTTTAATAATACGACCGGGCAAAAAAGCATCGCTTTTATCCTGAGCGATTTCCTGGATACCGGGTATGATAATGACCTTAAAGTGATTGGAAAGAAACACGATGTGATAGGTATCAAAGTGTACGACAGGATGGATATGCAGTTGCCCAATGCCGGTTTATTGCAACTCGAGGATTCGGAAACGGGCCAGGTAAAATGGGTGGATAGCAGCAGTGAATTGGTTCGTTACAACTACCAGCAGCACTTTTTTTTAAAAACAGATACCTGCAAAAAATATTTCCGCACAGCGGGTGCCGACCTGTTACATGTACGTACAGATGAAGATTATGTAAAAATCCATCAGAAATTTTTCCTGAAGAGAAAGTATCATGAATGAAAACTCATAAGAAGAGATATATACAGCTTGATGCATGGGCCAGGTACTCGTTGGGAGTGTTGGTGTGCATGATAATAGCGCATTTTTCTTTTGCACAGAATGTTGGGATACGCACCGATAAATCCTCTATTCTTATAGGAGAAAGAATGAAGTACGAACTACTGGTTAAACTTCCTGAAGGCGGGTTTGCAGTACAGGCCGATATACCTGATACCATTCCGCACTTCGAATTGCTTACCCGTACCAATTTCGATACATCACAGGAAAACGGATCCTGGTCGCTTCACCAAACCATTGAGTTTACCAGCTTCGATTCTGGCCAATGGCATATCCCTTCCTTCCCTGTCATGTTGCAAAAAAACGGCAGCTATAAAAAGTTTATGACCGATTCGGTCCTGGTGAATGTAGGATATTCCCCTGCAGATTCGTCTGGCCAACTCAGAGACATCAAGCCCGTGATGCTGGTAGAAGTGGAGGATTATTTCTGGTGGTATGTAGCTGGCGGCGCATTGTTGCTGCTGATCATACTCTGGTTCCTGTATCGGTATTGGAAAAACAGGCCGGTAAAAGCAACGCCGGTATTGCATTCTTCACTCTCTCCTTATGAAGAAGCCATGAAGTCCCTCGATGAACTTTCGGCCACAGAACCTTCTTCAGCTATAGCTATCCGGCAATACCATAGCCGTTTATCAGAAATTTTTAAAACTTATTACAGCAGGGTTAAAAATGCCTATCTACTCAATAAAACTACGGGAGATATCTTGCTCATACTTCGTGATGACAAAACAAATCAGGAAGTTTTATCAACCCTTGCAGAAAAACTGCGCATAGTCGATGCTGTTAAATTTGCAAAATATTTGCCCGGGGTTACAGAGAGCCGTGACTGTGCCGATGCAATGAGGAAACAGATCATACATTTGAATGAACAGTTTAAACAAAACATTAATTGATCACAGCATATTTTGATAACATAGTTTTTGCGCAACCATGGGCATTTTTATTGCTCTTATTGTTGCCAGTGCTGATGTTCTGGTATGTGAAGAAGAGCAAGAGTGGCAAGGGTTCTGTGCGGGTATCTACCACAGCTGCTCCGGGGCTGGAGACCTGGAAGACAACCTTTGTTCACCTTCCTTTTATTTTACGGTTGTTTTCATTAAGTGCCCTGATAGTTGCATTGGCACAGCCACAGGTACATAACCAGGATGAACATGCAGAAGGCGAGGGTATTGATATTGTTCTTTGTATTGATGTAAGTGGAAGCATGACAGCGCAGGACTTTACCCCCAACCGTCTTGAAGCAGCGAAAAATGTAGCCATTGATTTTGTAAACCGGCGGTTAACCGACCGTATCGGCATCGTCATTTTTTCGGGAGAGAGTATTACCCAATGCCCCCTAACTACCGACCGCAATGTACTCGTAGCAGCGATCCAGAATATTCA
>JBPOHG010000262.1:0-1908 GCA_052035835.1 Bacteroidota bacterium
AGTACTGATGATGCTCACCGGATTTCCATGTTTTTGGCCATACCCCTGCTCGTTAGTTACGGTATTGGCATTTATAAAAGCAGGCGGAAGGATTAGGGGAGGGCTTTAAAAAAATGTCTGCGGCTGATTCTATTTCCATTCCTGCTTGTTCTTGCTACGGCTGCTTTTTACATCCGGTGCAGGAACATGTCTCATCCAGCTTTTTTTAAGCCATATCGGGCCATTTCCTGCCATTTGTCCTTTTAGCTAAACAAAACAGCCATCAATCCCTTTACATTTACTTTTCAATAATGCAGCAGATATTAAAATCTATGCAGCGTTCTTATTTCAAAAATTACGTCCTCAAATAAATGGAATAGCATGATAAAAAATTATGTTGGTTGGTGGTTGCTAGTAGCCATGATGGCATTTGGATGCAGCAGTCCTAAGCAAAATGCCGCTATAAAACCTGTATCAACTAAGGATGATGGTTTTACGGCCCAGCTCGACAGCCTCCTACAAACAACCCATCCGCGTATATTCAACGGCGTTGTTATGATCACCCGGGATGGGATACCACTGTATGCCAAAGCAAAGGGTTATGCGGATCTGGATCAGAAAATACCGCTCTCTATCAAAGACAATTTCAGGATACAATCAAACAGCAAGCAAATTACCGCTGTGCTGATGTTGAAGGAAGTGGAGAAGGGAACACTCGACCTGCAAAAAACGGTTGCTGCATATTTGCCAAATGAGTTGCCATCCTGGGCCGATACAGTAACGGTAAAACAATTGCTCAACATGACAGCAGGAGTGGCAAGCCTAGATAAACCATTGGCATTTGCTCCCGGCACCGGTTTTTTGTATAGCAATGCTGCATACGGACTGCTCGGCAGGATATATAAAAAAGTAACCGGGCAATCATACAGGGAGGGCGCCAATAGACTGTTTGCTTCGCTGGGCATGAAGCATACCTATTGCTATTCGCTTAGCCAGCCTAATCCCGGGCTCATCAACGGGTATTGGCAATCCAACGACTCCATAGAAAAAGTTGATTTCAGCCGCATGCGTTTCACCGAGGAAAGCTGGGCCAGTTTTCTGCCCGCAGGTGGTATCATTTCTACGGCAGAAGACCTCATTCATTGGGATACACAATTGCACCAGGGCATGATCCTGCAACCCGCTTCCTATGCCGCCATGACGCAATCTGGTTTCAACGACCCCGACTATACTTTCAGTGAAAAGCCGTCGAATTATGGCTTTGGGATCAACATGCACGACGAAGCGGCTGTTCGGTATCTGGGCCATGCGGGAAGAGGGATCGGTTTTGTAAGCCTCAAATTGTATGTGCCGTTGAAGCGGGTGAGCATTGTCATTTGGGAAAACATGTACAACAGGGACAACAACATTGTTTATCATTTTCAACAGCAGGTAAGGCGGCTTGTTATGAACAGCCAACTGCTGAAATAGTACGTTCGCGTTTGCGGCCGGCATTAAAAAATACAGCCATCTATTAGCTGTTGGAATCGTTTTTACTTCAGGTTAAAATGAATCTGTATTTTTATACTGTTTCCAGGCTGTTGTAGTACCCATTGCTGTATAATTAGCAGGTACTCATTCCCGTAATGATATACAATATGAAACCGGTTTTCAACATTTGCTTATTCTTATTGCTGCTTCCTTTTTTTAGCATTGCACAAAAAGCAGTATTTCCTTATACAGCCCCCACCAATTATTCCATCATGGATACCGCTTCCGGCGATTTCAATAAGGATGGTTTCCGCGATTATATCGTGGTATTAAAACACGATGCAGAATCGGATACAACAGAAATGCGCCGCCCCCTGGTCATTTTATTTGGCAACAGGTTGGGCAAACTTACCCAGGTGGCCCGCAACGACCGGGTGGTGCTCTGCCGCAATTGCGGAG
>JBPOHG010000311.1:0-3876 GCA_052035835.1 Bacteroidota bacterium
AAATTTTTTCCATTCCTGCGCTTTGGATGATACAACCGAAATCATTGACAGCACAAATAAAAATATATTTTTCATATACTTCCTTTAATTAGTTTAATAACCCGCTTAAAAATATTCATTTCCTTTCTTATATACAAACGCAATTATGTATTAAATAAAGCATCTGGGTTTTCAGTATATTAATTGATTAACTTTGCCATCAAAAAAATGGCATTATGAAACTGGAAGAAATCTTGCAGAAAAGAAGTGAAGGGAAATGTGAACTTTGTAGTTCTGAAACGCCACTCTCTTTGTATGAAGTGCCAAACGGAAAAGGGAAATATGAAGAAGACTGTTTAATGGCTTGCAGTAAATGCCTGGCACAAATAGAAAAAAGGGAAGAACTGGATAGCAAACATTGGCAATGTTTAACGTCATCTATGTGGAGTGAAGTACCTGCAATACAGGTGGTTTCCTGGCGCATGCTTAACAGGTTGCGCAATGAAAGCTGGGCCAACGATAACCTGGATATGATGTACCTCGCTGATGAAACGCTCGCTTGGGCGAAATCAACAGGTGATCATGAAAATGATTCTACAGTTGATTTACACCGGGATGCGAATGGCCATGTATTGCAAAACGGGGATGCCGTTGTTCTTACAAAATCTTTAGATGTTAAAGGGTCTACATTGAATGCCAAAATGGGAACAGTTGTAAAAAACATTCGTTTAGTTGAAGGCAATACCGAACAGGTTGAAGGTAAAATTGAAGGACAGTTAATAGTAATCCTTACAAAATACCTCAGAAAGCAACATGCGGGAGTGTAAGTTTGAGTGACTTCCAAAATGCTGCATGTTTTTGAAATTGAAGTATGAATGCTTTTTCTAGCCCCGAAGATTTGAGTTTGATTAACCGAATGAATCCTTTCTTCTGAGATGTGGTCCATGTATTGTGTCCATCTAGATACATATACAATAAAGCCCAATTATTCCATATTTCTTCGCTATCCCCGGTTGTAATTTCCTTTTCAGGTATTCCTGTTGTTTGCAATAAAATTCTTCTACTGGCGATGATGGCGGCAGTACGATCCGACAAAAATTTCTTATGGATCATGTGGGTGATTCCTTCACTCAATATGTCTGCATTAAATATGTGAAGTGCTGCTTCGCCGGGTATTAGTGCCAGATTGCAGCCTGTAAAATACTTCAGAACAGTTGAGCTTGTTCGATATGCCTTGTCCTTTTTCAGCTTGTTCCATTCATATGCTGCCACCGTTTCAATACTGGAATCAATGGGCCTGAACCCCATTTTATAGTAAAACCAGAAAGCTGCACTTTTGATCCCATCAGGATTCCCTTTTCCAAACTGGTAGGGCTTTACTACAAATTGCCTGGCCCTATAAACCTGGTAATACAATCTCATTATTTCAAAAAAAAGGGATTCAGAGCCGGCACCTCTAAACGCGGGATATACATTTACTCCAATTTTGCAACGATATCCAAATAACCATCCTCCTCCGTAAGCAATCGGTATACCATTCCTGAATGCCATGAAACCAATATAGCTTTCAACAGATAATCTGTTTGGCTTGTTCATTCCAACGGATGCAATTTGAAGGCCATTTCCCATTTCAAATAAATTGGTTTCAGAAACATCTGCAAAACTGAATGGATCGGTCTCCCTGGCATAAAGTGCTAATGATATTTTTATTACATGTAATAACTCCTTTGTTTCGTGCAGTGTTAATGAGAGGGGCTTATGAATTTGTTGCCGTATGATATAAGATACTTTGTTAGCCTTTATTGAATCCCTACGCAAGCCAATGTTGTGAAGCGGGCATCGAAGCCAGGAACGGGAATATTTTTTATCAATTGGTTTCCAGGATATGAAAAACCTGCACTCATCAAATAGCAACTCTTTTAGAAAGGGCGGCCATGATTGCTGCTTAAAGAGATCTAGAATCCATTTTAAAGTATCGCTATCTGTTCTTGCATGGCTTAGTTGTTTTGTTTTGACCATACTTCGATTACTGTCCCTTCCTGCTTCATAAAATTCAATGGAGGGAACCATTGCTTGTAAAAGGCGATTATAGAATACCGTATTTTCAGGCTTTTCGAATATTGTTATTGCGGAGGGAAAAATTTCAACAAGCGAGTGTAGAATTGCAAGGCTGAACTGGCACCTAAATTCAGTATTTGGTAAACCAGAATTAACAAAGCTATTCTGCCATGATATCTTAAACAGGTTCTTTGAAATGATAGAAGTAATAGCAGCCAGTTCTTTTTCAGCAAACATATAATTGATTCGGCTGAATGGAAAAGCCATGACAAATTGAATACTGTCATGGTACAGCAGCAAATCTTTTGGGCGGCGAAGCTTCAATTGATGGCAGTACTGCAAAGCTTCCATCTGGCTTTTTTCATTCAAAGCTTTTCGCAGCGAACGGGTTGCACTTTGCCATTCATTATTTGATGACATCCGCTAAAGCTAGCAGGATCGGGCTGAAAAAAACCTGACTTTCATCAGAGTCAGGTATGAGATAAAAAGGGGGTTGATATCATAGTGGCTTACCTTCAGACAAAGTTTTAATGGCTAGTTCAAGTGCCTTCTTATTTACGTCATCCGGCGCTTGAGAGAGGGCTAATTTTGCATGCTCAAGTGCTTTTTTATAATCACCGTTGGCCGAGTAACCACGCATCAAACCTGCTTGTGTTGGCCATGCTCCTTTATATTTTATATAATTCTTCTCAAATACCTCCAATGCTTCTTTGGGTTTTTTATCGTAGATCAGTTGGCGTCCATAACCATGCATTTCAATAACAGTAGCTTTTTCAACGGCTTCTGCCATTGACTTATCCGCTTCAGCTATCCGGTTAAGTTTCCTGAGTAGCCCCGCTTTTACTGACAACGAATTGAATGTTTGTATGCCACCCAGATTGGGATCAATGGCGCTGTTAATCCAGTTAAGGGCTTCTTCTTCATTTACCTGATTGCGTAAGCACCAGGAAGCACCCGCTTGTAAACTTGGAGGATCGAAACCCATTTCTCCACTTAATTGTGATCTGATAGAAGCCAGTGTTAATTTTTTAATATCCGTGTCAACGGTAAAGGGTATGCGCCAATACTCCCATTCAAGAGCAACTTCAACAGATTTCTCTGTTTGGTTGGCAAAACTAAAATTTAAACGCTCCTGGAGTGTTTTCATGTCTTTTTGTTGCCTCGTTACAATCTTCAATACATCTTGCTTGTTATCATAAAAATAACTTCCCCATGCGGAAGTATTCTTATTAAAAATTATTTCACATGAATCCGGGTATATGGCAATAAAAAAAGCATATTTACCTGCGGCAAGGTTTTTTCCGTTAATCGTAACGTCTGTAGAAAATGATATCGTTGTACATTCGTCGGCTCCCGCTCTCCAGGGCGATGCAACGTTTGAGCCGTATCCCAATACTGTATAGCCATAATGGGCAAGTGGGGTTCCCCAAATATTTCCCTGCCGGCCTTTTACACCTGGCGCATTCCATTTAATTTCAATATCAGTAAGCCCGACTGTCCTGCCTATCAGTGATGGGTAATTAACTGAACTAGACGGTAGTTCTAACAGTTGCGCATACATGTTTTTAGATATGCCAAAAATAAACATTGTGCATATCGTTGTATACTTTAAAATATTTTTTAGCATAGTGGTTAATTGTATAACAAAAATAAAAAGAACCTGCAAGTACCGATGTGAATGGTCATTGCATTTAACCGCCTATCATAATCTGATTTTCTTTTTGCCGATTTTTTATCTTACCAGTACGACATTTCCTTTCAAAGATTTGACGACTCCGTTTCTGTCGGTTCCTTTGAGCATCCATACATATCCACCGATGGGTTGTTTGATTCCTTTGA
>JBPOHG010000254.1:0-12047 GCA_052035835.1 Bacteroidota bacterium
ATTTATCTGCATGGAAAATTGCAGGAAACGATTGCAGGAAAAAAGGAGAAAGCCCGTTTAGTTTTTCCAACGAAATGGTACAGGTGCATTTGATTCAACTTGCTTTGTTGTTTGTGATTTTTGCAATTTTCGGTGGAACGATTTTGATTTATTTTGTTTGTTCAGCACTACTGGGGATTGCCTTACTTGAAACCGTCAATTACATTGAACATTATGGTTTGGTAAGAAAACAAATGCTTGCAGGCCAGTACGAACGGGCCATGCCATGGCATAGCTGGAACAGCAACCATCCGATTGGGAGGATCATGTTGTTTGAATTGAGCCGCCACAGCGACCATCATTACCTTGCCAGCAGGAAATACCAGATTCTGAAACATCACGACCATGCGCCCCAATTGCCCACAGGATACCCCGGAAGCATGCTGCTATCATTGGTACCGCCACTCTGGTTTAAGATTATGAACCGCAGGATCAGTGAAATAAAAAAACAGGCAGACAACAATGTCCTGCCTGAGTGAATAGTTCATCTATAAAAATATTATTAGATCCCGGGGGCGCCAAAATAGTTATGCAGGATCTGCGGTAACCGAATACCCGTTTCTGTTTGATTGTTTTCGAGCAATGCTGCTACAATCCTTGGTAAAGCCAGTGAGGACCCATTCAATGAATGCACGAGTTGCGTTTTACCCGCTTCATCTTTGTAGCGGATCTTCATCCGGTTGGTTTGAAAGGTTTCAAAATTACTAACAGAACTTACTTCCAGCCATTTCTGCTGGGCAGCGCTGAATACCTCAAAATCATATGTAAGTGCAGAAGTGAAGCCCATATCGCCACCGCATAAACGAAGTATACGGTAAGGCAGTTCGAGTAATTGTAAGAGTTTCTCTATATGCAATACCATTTGTTCGAGCACTTCATAGCTTTTTGCCGGATGAACCAATTGTATGATTTCAACTTTATCAAACTGGTGTACCCTGTTGAGGCCACGTACATCGCTTCCAAAACTTCCTGCCTCCCGCCTGAAACATGGCGTGTAGGCCGTCATCTTTACTGGTAGTTCGGTTTCTTTCAGGATTTCATTACTGTACACATTCGTAACCGGCACTTCTGCAGTTGGTATCAGGTAAAACCCGTCGGCAGTGATATGATACATCTGCCCTTCTTTATCGGGAAGCTGCCCGGTACCATACGCTGTATTTTCATTCACCATGAGCGGGGGCATGTATTCTGTATAACCGGCTTCGGTATTGTAATCGAGGAAAAACTGAATCAATGCACGCTGCAGTTTGGCTCCTTTACCTTTATACAAAGGGAAACCGCTTCCGGTAAGTTTGGCACCGGTTTCAAAATCTATCAGGTTGTATTGTTTGATCAGGTCCCAATGCGGTTTGGCAGATGCCGGCAAAGATGGCTGTGTGCCCCCTGTCCTTACCACTTCATTGTCGTCGGCCGATTTTCCGGCAGGAACAGACGTATGTGGAAGATTGGGCAGCACCAGGATTTGTTTCTGAAAATTCTCTTCCAGTTCGGCAAGCAGTGCAGCTTTTTCAGCGAGTTGCGTTTTTAATACGGCTACTTCATTTCTTTTTTGCTCGGCAGTTTCCTTTTCCCCCTTTGCCATTAGTTGGCCAATTTCTTTGGAAGCACTGTTCACGGATGCCTGCAGGCTTTCGGAGGCCGTTTTCACTTTTCTCAATTCCTCATCCATTTCAAGGATACGGTCTACCAGATCTACCTGGGCAAAATTTCTAACCGCGAGCCTCTCCTTTACCAAACCGGCATGTTGCCGGATAAAATTGACCTGTAACATCTGCTGCTAAATTTTTTAAAAAATCATTAAGAGCGCAAAGATAATCCCCAAAAGCTTATTAGTTACATTTGCAAAATGCAACAGATGGAAGAAGACCTGCAGGTGCGTTGGCTCAAACTCAGAATCAAACTAAAGGAACAATTTGGTATCAAGCCCGATATGAATGGCATCCTCATGCTCATTGGGGTGCAGGAATTGGGCCAGGGGGCACAGGAATTCAGCAAGGAACAGAAACAGGACTTAATGCACATTGCCGTATGTACAGTTTTGAGTACCAGTGGTTATTATATCAACAACGGGCTAGATGATGAAGGCTGGCCGCATTTTACGCAACTCAAGGCATTACCCGAATTCAACCTGTTTGAACAGGAAAATTTTCTAAAAGACCATATCTTGCTGTATTTTCAAGCCCAGGATTTCATTTAATATTCTGAATAAAAGAAATAACACGAACATGAAAAGAATTTTGCTGTTTTCAATTTTGATGAGCGTTTTTGCCCTGGCAACAGAGGCGCAGGTGAAAAAGGCCAGTCCGGCTAAAAAAACTGCTGTTAAAAAACCTGCTGTACGTAAGGCAGTTTCTAAAACTGATGCCATACGTGTAAAAATTGTAACCGACTCTGGCATCATCATTATTAAATTGTACGATTCTACCCCTTTACACCGCGATAATTTTGTGAAACTGGTGAAAGAAGGCTTTTATGACAGCCTGATGTACCATCGCGTTATCCCGGAGTTCATGATACAGGGCGGTGACCCCCTGAGTAAAAATGCCGTTGCCGGCGCTATGCTAGGAATGGGTGGCGGTGAAATGGCCAGGATCCCTGCCGAATTCAGGCGCAGCCTCATTCACAAAAAAGGTGCCCTGGCCGCTGCCCGGGATGGAAATCCCGAAAAAGCCAGCAGTGCATGCCAGTATTATATTGTTCAGGGCAAAAAGATTTCGGATGCAGAACTGAATATGATGGAGCAAAGCAAAGGTTTTAAATACACCCCTGCCCAACGCAATATTTATAAAACACAGGGTGGCACTCCATTCCTCGATATGGAATACACCGTATTTGGGGAAGTAGAAAGCGGGTTGGAAGTGATTGATAAGATTGCCTCTGTTTCGCGTGACGGAAACAACCGTCCGCATGGCGACATCCGTATGAAAATGGAAATCATAAAATAATTACCTGTGCTGCATCTATTTATTTAAATTGCAGCCACATTTATAAAAAATTTAAACATGAGTTATCCGGCTAATCTCAAGTATACCAAAGACCATGAATGGATTTCCCTGGAAGGCAATACGGCTACTATCGGCATCACCGATTTCGCACAGCGTGAATTGGGGGACATCGTGTATGTAGATATTAATACGAAAGGCAAATCACTGAATGCTGAAGAAATCTTTGGCACGGTGGAAGCAGTAAAAACTGTTAGCGACCTGTTTTTACCCGTTGCCGGAACCATCACTGAGATCAACCCAGCGCTGGAAGCAAACCCCGAACTGGTAAATGCTGATCCTTATGGAGAAGGTTGGATGATCAAAATGACAGTGAACAATGCCGCCGACGTGGAAGCGTTGATGGATGCTGCTGCATATACCAACCTTGTGGCATAACATACAGCCGTAAGGGTTGAAACACAGATTCAATGAAAAGTATCCCACTTAAAAAATTTATACCAGGCATTGCCTGGTTTTTTGTGGTATTATTTGTCATCTGCCTTCCCAAACAGGATATCCCCGAGGTAGACGGCTGGTGGGGCTGGTTGAATAAAATTTACTTCGATAAATGGGTACATGTAGGCATTTTTGCCGTGATGGCTTTCCTCTTCATGTTTCCTTTTGTTAAGTCGCCCTTACCCGAAAAAACAATATGGCCCATCCTCATTAAAATTTGTGTGGCCACTTCTATTTGGGGCTTCATGACCGAGCTGATACAGTTAATGGTGCCGGGCAGGAGTTTTGATATGCTCGACTGGGCCGCAGACAGCCTTGGCGGTATCCTTTCCCTGTGGTTCTGCAAACGGCTTTTACAACAACCGGCCAGGGAATCCTGATTATTATTCAATGATTGGTTTACTAGCCGATTAAACTTACTTTTGCTATGATACAAACACCCGATATGGAATACAATACCACCCGGAACCACCTGATCATGAAAGAATATGGCCGCCATATTCAGAAAATGGTAGAATACCTGATAAAGATCCCCAACCGGGAAGAAAGGCAGAAAAATGCCTATGCAGTAATAGAGTTGATGGGATTCCTGAACCCTCACCTGAAGAATGTAGAAGATTTCAGGCATAAATTATGGGACCACCTTTTCCTGATCAGTGATTTTGAACTGGATGTGGATAGCCCATACCCTATCCCAACCCGTGAAACACTGAAAGCCCGGCCTCAAACGCTAAAATACCCCAAAAAATACCCTAAGTTCAATCACCTGGGAAAAAATATTGAAGTGGTCATTGATAAAGCGCTTCGCGAAGAAAACCCTGAGAAAAAACAAGGATTTGCCAATGCCATCGCCTATTACATGAAGCTTACCTACAGCAACTGGCATAAAGAACTGGTACACGACGACGCTATACAGGGGGAATTGAGCAATATCACCCATGGCGAGCTCGAATTCAACAATAAACCTTTTGTTAAACACCGTACCGATAACCGTCCCGAGAGAGATGATTACGGTAACAACCGCAACCAGTACAGGCAAAATTTTGGCAACCGTGATAATCGCGGTAATGGTGGCGGCAATCGCGACAACCGTGGAAATGGCGGCAATAGGGAAAATCGTGGAAACGGTGGAAACCGCAACAACCGCAATTTCAAAAAGCGGTATTGAATTGTTGCCGGCCATGCAAATACTGCGTGTACGCTTTAATGTAATCTTTACAATTCCGGTAAACCATATCAACTGTAACAAAGGAAATTCATCCGCATGAGTGTTTTTGAAGTTAGGGGCGGCAACAGGCTGTCTGGTGAGATCATACCACAGGGAGCAAAAAACGAAGCCCTGCAGATCATCAGCGCCGTTTTGCTTACCAATGAAGAAGTCATCATCCATAACATCCCTGATATTATCGATGTGAATCTCCTGATAGAATTACTCAAAGAAATCAATGTAAAAGTTAACCGCCTGAACAGGCACAGTTGTAGTTTCAGGGCAGATGATGTAGATGTTGACTATCTCGAAAGCGATGCATTCCATAAAAAAAGCGGCCGCCTTCGCGGTTCGGTGATGCTGGCCGGGCCAATGCTGGCACGTTTCAAAAAAGCATTTATCCCAAAGCCGGGCGGCGATAAAATTGGCAGAAGAAAATTAGATACCCATATCATAGGTTTTGAAAAGCTGGGGGCGGTGTATGCCTACAATGAAAGTGCCAATTATTTTACCCTGCAAGCACCTGCATTGAAAGGGTGTTTCATGTTGCTCGACGAACCAAGCGTTACAGGTACCGCTAATATATTAATGGCAGCAGTTTTGGCAAATGGCACCACCACCATTTACAATGCGGCTTGCGAACCTTATATACAGCAATTGTGCAAAATGCTCAGCAGGATGGGCGCCCGTATAGAGGGGATTGGCAGCAACATGCTCATCATTCATGGTGTTGAAAAACTGGGGGGCACCGAACATACCATGCTCCCCGACATGATTGAAGTTGGGAGTTTTATTGGCCTTGCCTCCATGACCCAGGGGGAGATCACGATAAAAAATGCCGGCATACCCGACCTGGGAATGATCCCCGAAAAATTTCAGCAATTCGGTATACAAATGAATTTTGTAGGCGATGATATTCATGTACCTGCACAGGAATTGTATGAAATACAAAAATTCATGGATGGGGGAATACTTACCATATACGACCATCCATGGCCAGGCCTCACGCCAGATTTGTTGAGTATTTTATTGGTAACAGCAATACAGGCGAAAGGCAGCGTGCTTATTCACCAGAAGATGTTTGAGAGCAGGTTGTTCTTTGTAGATAAACTCATTGAGATGGGAGCCCAGGTCATTTTGTGCGACCCCCACCGGGCTGTTGTTGTTGGAATGGAACGGGAAAAACAACTGCGTGGCATCACCATGAGCTCGCCAGATATTCGGGCCGGTGTTGCATTGTTGATTGCAGCATTGAGCGCAGAAGGGAAAAGTACCATCCAGAATATTGAACAAATAGACAGGGGTTACCAGTTTATAGATGAGCGGCTACAGCAATTAGGCGCCGATATCAGGAGGATTGCTTCATAACAACACTGCACCTTTTATTATCCCTTTATTTCATCATGATTTAATATCCCGCTGCTGATTTTATTACGCAGGCAGCCGATAATTTCTTTTCTTTGCACATGGCTTCTCCACACCAAAAAATACTCATTATCACTGCGCCTTCAGGTGCCGGAAAAACTTCCATTACGCATTTCCTGATGAAGGAATTCCCGGTCCTTGAATTTTCTGTATCTGCCGCCACCCGTGAAGCAAGGAGCAATGAAACACATGGTGTAGATTATTACTTCATCAGCATGGAAGAATTCAAGCAGAAGATCCAGCAAAAAGAATTTGCAGAATGGGAAATGGTATATGAAGGTAAATATTATGGCACGCTGAAATCTGAGTTGAAACGGATATGGAGCCACCAGCGTGTGCCTGTATTGGATATTGATGTTAAAGGGGCCCTGCATGTGCAGCAACAATATCCCGAAAACACCCTGAGCATTTTCGTGGAACCACCATCGGTAGATGCACTTAAAATCCGTTTGCAGGCCAGGGGAACTGAAACCGCAGAATCGTTGCAGGCCAGGGTAAATAAGGCTTCATACGAAATTTCATTCAAAGACCATTTCGATCGTGTGATCGTAAACGACAACCTAGAACGGGCATGCAACCAGGCAAAACAACTGGTAGCAGCATTCCTCGACAGCGAATAACCTGCACGCCTCTCGGCTGTTTTTACTATTTTTAAGTATGGATTGGATCGCATTACTGGCCATCTTTATTTCTCTGGCGCTGATCGGCTTCCTGTCGGGCATAGAGATCGCATTCATTTCTGCGAACAAATTATCAATTGAACTCAACAAAAAACAGGGTACACACAGCGGACGCACCTGGAGCGAATTTTCGGATAAGCCTGCCCGTTTTATTGGCACATTGTTGGTATCGGTTAATGTAGTTCTTGTAGTTTACGGGTTACTGATAGGAGATATCCTATACCCCGTTTGGAAATGGATAGAATCCCATATCCCTGCATCTGCTGCCAACTATGTAAAATTTATCAGGCTGTTTGTAGAAACGGTTTTATCTACTGCTATAATATTGTTTGTTGAATTTTTAAGCAAAGCTTTTTTCCGGGCTAGGAACAACAGCATTTTATCGTCGGACCTGGTGAGTTATTTTGCGGGGTTTTTCTATTGGCTGCTTTCGGCAGTAGCTGCGCTATTTGTGGATATGGCCGAATGGATGCTCAAATATGTTTTCAATGTTAAACTCAATACTAAGAAAGAAGCTTTTAGTAAAATAGACCTTGAACATTTTGTTCAGCAAAGCAAACATCCCGATGAAGAGGAGAGCCAGGAAATTAATAAAGAACTTTTTGAAAACGCATTATCGCTCAGCGAAACCAAGATCCGGGAATGCCTGATCCCCCGCCGGGAAATTGAAGGTATTGATAGCAAGTCTGGAATTGAAGAAGTAAAAGCCCGGTTCATCGAAACCAAACTGAGTAAACTGCTGGTGTTCGAAAACAATATTGATAATATCCTGGGTTATGTACACCACCTTGATATGTTTAAAAACCCCGGTAACATACAGGAGGTTTTACATCCCATACCTACTGTGCCCGAAACCATGAGTGCCACCGACCTCATGAATAAATTTAGCAAGGACAGAAAAAGCATTGCATGGGTTATAGATGAATTTGGCGGAACAGCCGGTATTGTTACCATGGAAGACCTGCTGGAAGAGATCTTTGGTGAAATTGAAGATGAATACGATGTGGCTGAATCTTTTGTAGAAAAGCAGATTGCTTCCAATGAATACCTTTTCAGCGGCAGGCTGGAACTTGATTACCTTTCTCAAAAATACCAGCTCGATTTTATTGGTAACGATGGCGCAGAAACGCTTTCGGGATATATTATTCAAAACAACGAATCGATCCCGAAGCAAAAGGAAAGGATCATCATTGGCAACCTCGAATTCGATATCCTCAATGTAAGTGATACAAGGATTGAAACCGTAAAAGTAAAGCTGCTCATTTAAGCACAAGATGACCATTGCAGTCCAGATTAGCCAAGGTTGCCCGGAAGACCCTTCTGGTGGAATGTACAATCTTCTTTGCTTTCAGTTACTGGCTTCTCAATTCCCTCAATACCATTTCATTTTTTTGGCAGATAATACAATGGCCATACCGGTGCCAGTTTCTTCAAACATCAACATCGTGCAATCGGGGCCGGTATTAAAAAACAGCTTATTGCAGCATTACTGGTATCAATACAAATTACCCAGGCTGCTCAATAAATACAATGCAACCCATTTTATCAGCAGTAGCTATTGCTGTTGTTTGCGGTCGGATGTAGAACAATCCATCTTTGCCGACTCCGTATTGCAACAGGGCGCCAGCCGGTACTCCAAAAAGTATTTGAAAAAATTTATTGAAAAGTCAACTAGCATTTTTAGCTTAAACGGCCATGCCAGTTCCGTCCTCACAAACCGTTACCCGGTTGCCAAAACCAAGGATATTTTACTGCACCCATTTTTGGATGCGCCGGCAACAGCGATACCTTTCGATGATAAAGAAGCTGTGAGAATATCCCATGCTAACGGTACCGAATACTTCCTTTTTTATGATTTGGATGGAAATCATGCAACATGCATTTCGGCCCTGAAAGCTTTCTCTATATTTAAAAAATGGCAGAAGTCTTCCATGAAGCTGATGCTTATTCCAGCAGCATCCAACCGGGATAAACTACAACGGGATTTGCAAACATATAAACACAGGGATGATGTAGTTGTACCCTTGCTAAAAGATGAACAAGCGTTACTGGATGTTTTGAATACCGCCTACGCTGCCATTTGCCTGCCGCTTCTGCCACGTTACTCGCCGCTGTTTCTTTCCATCATGAGTGGTGGTGTTCCCCTTGTTTTGCCCGAACATGATTTTTTTACTGCATTATTTGGCAAAGCTGCAGCATATACCCAAACTGATGAAAAAAACCTGTCTCAGGTAATGATGCTGTTATACAAAGACGAATCATTGCGCAACATACTGGTACAGCAAGGATTTGAAAAAACTGCCACTCTAACAGTGCCATCTGCTGCAGCCATCATTGCCAACAGAATAATGCCTGTTTCTACGATTCAATCTACCTAACTTTGCGGCTAAAAAAGACCGCATGCAAAAATCTACCATCACGATCGATGTGATATTAGACCCCAATAAAATTCCCGAACAAATCAACTGGGAAGCCAGCGACAGCACCGCAGCAATGAAACAAAAAGCCAAAGCAATGTGCCTGGCATTCTGGGATGGTGCTGATAAAAGTGCATTACGAATTGACCTTTGGACAAAAGATATGATGGTAGACGAAATGGGTGATTTTTTTTACCAGATGATGATGACCATGGCCGATACTTTTCAAAGAGCCACGCAGCAGGAAGGGCTCAGTGAAGAGATGAAAATTTTTGCCAGGGAATTCTTTAAAAAATTCAGGGACGAACAGGTGAAAACGCACAGCAGTTAGTACCTTTCACCATTATCAACTTCATTACAAAACATTTTCCTATGTCGCTCGAACAACAAATTATGGCCGAAATGAAAGAGGCCATGAAAAGTAAAAATGAGGCCGTTTTACGTAGCTTAAGGGCTATTAAAGCTGAGATCATTAAAGCCAAAACAGAACCAGGTGCAGGTGGAGAAATTGATGAGGCCACCGAACAAAAATTCCTGCAAAAAATGATGAAGCAGCGCAAGGACTCCCTTGATATATTTGAAAAGCAGGGACGTGCCGACCTTGCCTTGAAAGAAAAAGAAGAAATGGAAGTCATTGAAAAATTTCTTCCCAAACAACTTTCCGAAGATGAAATTCGGGAGGCCGTTGCTGCCATCATTGCTTCAACCGGTGCCAGCACGGCGGCAGATATGGGTAAAGTGATGGGTGTTGCATCTAAACAACTCGCTGGCAAAGCAGATGGCAAAACCATCAGTGCCATTGTTAAAGCGTTACTTTCATAATCTTGGCCTAACCAGCCATATTCAACTTGTAAACCTGCAACGAAACTTCACCTCATGCTCATAGATGCCGTATTTGCCATCCTGGTATGCTGGGCATTTTTGAAAGGGTACCGCCAGGGATTTGTAATGGCTGTATTTTCTTTTGTGGCATTTGTGATTGGCATTGCTGCAGCGCTAAAACTTTCTGCAGTTGTTGCCAGCCGTTTGCATGAACATACCAGCCTGAGCGGAAAATGGTTGCCCATGGTTTCCTTTATGCTGGTATTTATCATCGTTGTTGTACTGGTGCAAATGGGTGGAAGGCTGGTGCAGCAAACGATTGAAATGGCGATGCTCGGCTGGATAAACAGGATCGCTGGATTTGTGGTTTTTTTACTGCTTTACAGTATCATATATAGTATTTTCCTTTTTTATGCGGTGCAGATGAAATTAATAACTGCTGAAACAACCTCTACATCTGCAAGTTATCCCTATCTTTCTCTGCTAGCCCCCAGGGTTATGAATGGTATTGGGGAAGTAATTCCACTGTTTAAAGACCTTTTTTTACAATTAGAAGCCTTTTTTGAAGGGGTTTCCAATAAATTAGGGCATTAATTTGAGGCATTCTGTGAATTGACGTAATTTTAGCCCGATCGCCTGGTATAAATATTTCAACAAGAAGTTTAGAAACCGGAACCAAGTAAGAATGAGCTACGAAATAAAACAAGACGGCAAGTTTAAGTACATAGAAGAAGGCAGGGGGGAAACCCTCATGTTGCTGCATGGGTTATTTGGTGCACTCAGTAATTTTAAAGACCTGATTGAACATTTTAAACAATCCTATAAAGTGGTGGTACCCATGCTACCTTTGCTTGATATGGATTTGTTGCATACCTCGGTTGGCGGCCTGCAAAAATTCCTCACAAAATTTGTAGAACACCGCAATTACAACGACATCCACCTGATGGGCAACTCACTGGGCGGGCATGTGGCACTGGTACATATCCTTAAACATCCCGAAAGGATTAAGTCACTCATCCTTACCGGAAGTTCGGGGTTGTTTGAAAATGGCATGGGCGACACTTATCCCAAAAGAGGCGATAAAGAGTACATCCGTAATAAAACCGCACTTACATTTTACGACCCCGCAATGGCTACTGAAGAACTCGTTAATGAAGTGTTTGAAATCACCAACAACCGCCTCAAAGTAATCAAAATCATTGCGCTGGCGAAAAGTGCAATTCGCAATAACCTGGGGGAAGAGCTTAGCCAGATTAAACAACCTACCTGCCTGATCTGGGGCAACAATGATACCATTACCCCCCCATTTGTTGGAAAAGAATTCAACCGGCTCATCCCGAATAGTGAATTGCATTTTATTGACAAATGTGGCCATGCCCCTATGATGGAAGTGCCTGAAGAGTTTAACAGGATTCTGGGTGGTTTCCTGCAGAAAATAAAATCCCCGGTGGCAGCGGTTTAACATTTTATTTTGTCTGAATAATTATACAACACCTATTTTACAGCATACCTGGCTACCGCTTAATTTAACCAGCACATGTTAACCGCAGAACTCATCAATCATAATATACCACGTTTACAACTACAGGATACTGTTAGTAAAGCCCGCCAATTGGTGAATGATTTTAAACTTACTCACCTGCCGGTGGTTACTGAAGACAGGTTTCTCGGCCTTATCAGTGAAGAAGATTTATTAGATGTGGAGGATGAAAAAATCCCGATTGAATTGATACAGGAGTTTTTTGTACAGGCCTCCGTTCCAGAAACCGTTCATTTTCTCAATGCTGTAAATTGCAGCAACCAGTTTGATACCAATGTTGTTCCGGTGATTGGAAAGAATGCAGGGTTCCTTGGCGTCATCACCACATCGGACCTGCTCAAAACCATGGGAAACTTTTCGGGAGCGAACGAAATAGGCGGATTGATTGTAATTGAAATGGAACGTACGCAGTTTTCCATCTCAGAAATCAGCCGGATTGTTGAAAGCAATGATTGCACGATCCTGCATCTCAATACA
>JBPOHG010000100.1:0-9539 GCA_052035835.1 Bacteroidota bacterium
CTTACTTCCTGCACACCGGCAGTAAAATAAGTAGACAGGTTGAGGAGTTTATACGTAGAATGAATCAAGCGGTCGAGTGCCGGTTCAGTCATTTTGTATTCTTCCATGAACATTTGTTTGTCATCTGCATCTTCAAATTCGGCAATCTGTGCTTCAATGGCATTGGTCATAACGATGACTTCATTTCCTTCGTTTTTTACCGCTTCTATCAAAGCCGCAGAATATTTATTACCCGTATGCATAGACGCTTCGTCTACATTGGCTACGTAAAGAATGGGTTTGTCTGTAAGTAAGAATAAATCGGCTATGGCTTGTTTTTCCTCTTTGGTTAATCCCAGTGCCATAATGTTCTTGCCGCTGTCGAGATGGTTCTTACAACGTTGTAAAACCTCGTATTCAGCTTTGATCTTAGGGTCGCCTTGCTTCATCATTTTCTCGGTACGCTGCATTTTCTTTTCTACACTTTCCAGGTCTTTCAACTGCAGTTCAGTTTCAATAATTTCTTTATCACTTACCGGGTTGATGGCACCTTCTTCACGCAGGATATTGTCATCTTCAAAACAACGGATCACATGGATGATGGCATCCACTTCCCTGATATTTGCCAGGAATTTGTTGCCCAATCCTTCTCCTTTACTGGCTCCACGAACAAGGCCGGCAATATCAACGATCTCAATCTGTGTTGGCACCACTCGTTCGGGTTTTACCAATTCCTCCAGTTTGTTGAGCCTGGGATCGGGAACATTTACGAGCCCTGTATTGGGTTCAATGGTACAAAACCGGTAATTGCTGGCCTGAGCTTTGGCGCTGCTGCTCACCGCATTAAATAAAGTTGATTTGCCTACATTGGGTAATCCCACAATTCCTGCTTGAAGTGCCATGCTGTCCTTTGAAAGTTTACAATAGTGGCCGGGAAATGCTATGCTGGTAGCCATTTTCCAAACCGGCTGCAAAGGTAAGGGTTGGCAAACAATTTTATTTTCTGATATTGCATTAACTTTCAGGCATTTCAATATTAACAGCCCTTAAATAACAGATTTAATAATGGCATTAAGTCGTATCTGGTCGGCCTTCATCATTGTTGCGATCCTTGTAGCAGGTATCAAAGCCTTTGTATTTCCCGATCACAGGAGCATTTTCAGTACCATGGTCACCGGTAAAAGTGGCGATACGATCCGGATTAGCCATACAGATACGGCGATGGCAGATAAAATGATCCTTCGCCAGCTCAACAGTAGCAAAGTAGTGGACGCAGGTGGAAAAAATATCACTTACTCAGGCGGAGAGTTGCTTACTTACCGTATCCAAAGTGCTGATGGGATCATCGAAACATGCCAAACTGCAGTAAACCTATGTATTCGGCTGATTGGCTTCCTCGCTTTGTTTATGGGGTTATTGAGCATTGCTGAAAGGGCTGGCGGGATCCGTTTTTTGTCGAGGATTATCGGCCCGTTTTTCTCCAGGATCTTCCCGGAAATCCCCAAAGGCCACGCATCCATGGGGCATATGATGATGAACTTTTCGGCGAACCTGCTGGGGCTCGATAATGCCGCCACCCCATTCGGGTTAAAAGCGATGGAAAGCCTGCAGGAAATCAATCCCAATAAGGCAGTGGCTTCTAATCCGCAGATCATGTTTCTTTGTTTGCATGCATCCGGGCTCACACTGATACCCGTTAGTATCATCGCTTTGCGTTCGGCAGCCAAGGCGGCAAATCCCATGGATATTTTTATTCCTTGTATGATTGCCACATTTGTAGCCACGATCGCTGCCATGATGATAGTAAGCTATAAGCAAAAAATCAACATTTTTCAGCCCGTGATCCTGGCATGGGTAGGAGGGATTTCGGCAGTCATTGCAGCCTTGGTATTGTATATCCGTTCCCTCAATTCTGAAGAAGTACAATTGTTTTCAGGTTCCTTGAGCAGTGGCCTCATTTTATTGATTTTTATCTTAATTGTACTGGCAGGAATTTATAAAAAAATTGATGTGTTTGACGCATTTATCGACGGGGCTAAAGGTGGTTTTGAAACTGCCATCCGTATCATCCCTTACCTTGTTGGAATGCTGGTAGCCATCAGCTTATTGCGTACCAGCGGAAGTTTTGATGCAGTGATCAATGGGATTAAAAACCTTTTTGCCATGATGGGTGCAGATACCCGTTTTGTGGATGGGTTGCCTACAGCCCTTATCAAGCCATTCAGTGGTGGCGGTGCACGGGGGATGATGGTAGATACTATGAAAACATTTGGAGCCGATTCTTTTCCAGGCCGGTTAAGCTGTATTTTACAAGGGTCTTCAGATACTACCTTTTATGTAATTGCCGTTTATTTTGGCGCCATATCGGTGAAGAATACACGCTATGCAGTTGGAGCCATGCTTTTGGCCGACCTGGTAGGCGTCGTTACTTCCATCATTTTAGCCTACTTATTTTTTGCGTAATTTTTTGTTTGGTTTCCCTGGGGTAGATGGGGGCTTTTTTTCTTTCACCTGTTTTGAGGTTACTGTATCTGCCGGTTTGGAATTTTCGTTTTCTTCTTCTTCGGCAGTAAAATAACCGGGGCCAAAAATATTCACGAGGTATTTGGCTTTATAAATCCCCCTGTTGAAGCGGTTGCCCACGGCAATGATCGTGGCACCTTCTTTTATCAACCTGATGAATGAGGCATTGTTTCCGTGCCACCATCCGTTATGAAAAATGATTTTATTGCCATCGGGGTAAATATTTATCCTCCAGCCAAGGCCATAATTCCTGATCCCGGGTTTTTCATTGCTGTATGGGGTATAGGCTTGTTCGAATGTGGCTGGTTTAAATAGAAGGTCCGTTGCCAGAAGCCGGTCCCATTGTAGCAGGTCCCTGCAAGTGGAGTAAATATTTTTGTCGCCATAAACAACATCCTGGTTATTCATCGGGATGAGTTGGCCACGCCAGTCATAGCTTTGGGTAATTCGGCCTGAGTCGGAACTCGTATATACGAAACTGTTAGTCATCTGCAAGGGGTCAAAAAACGTTTCTTTCATAAATTCGGGGTATGATTTCCCGGAAACTTTTTCAATCAATAAAGCCAGCAAGGCGTAATTGGTATTGCAATAACTGAACCTTGTATTGGGCGGCGCAATGTTTTGAATGGATTGTTTCTGATTGATCAGGTAGTCGAGGATATCCTGGTTACGGATGATTTTATTTTTATCCCAATGTTTTTCATCCATGAAATATAAATAATTGGGAATGCCGCTGCGATGGTTCAGCAGGCTTCTAACCGTAACGCCAGGGTACGGGAAGCCCGGAAAATAAACGGCTAATTCATCCTCTAACTGAAGCTTGCCATTTTGCCACAGCAGCAAAACAGCCATGCCGGTGAATGTTTTGGATACGGATGCAATATGAAAAGGGGTGTTTTGATTGATACTGTCTTTGCCACCAATCCTTTCGGCGCCTTTATACTTTTCAAAAATGATTTGTCCGCCCTTGGCTACTAAAATCCCTCCATTGAAATTGGTATAAGCGAGGATCGTATCGTACCAGTTCCGGCATTGTTGAGCCAGGTTCAGCGAATCGGCCGGGCGCATTTTTTGGGTGGGAGGGAGCTCAATAATATCAACTTGGGCATTTTTTTTGCCAGCTTTTTTTGATGGGTCGGTACTGCTGCAGCTTGCAAATAAGCCTGCAAAACAAATCAGGAGTATGGCAGCCACCTTCACCGGGCGGCAATGATAAGAACCAGCGTGGTATTGGTACAAAGTTTTTTATTTAGGATATCAGGCAAACCAATGCAGGTGTGCTGATGGATGTACAATTGATGTTTGATTAGAATATCTTTGTGCAAAATAAGGCGATAAAAATTATGCCAGACAAAAAAATTACCAGTTATCCCAAAGAAAAGATCAATATTCTCTTCCTGGAGAACATCAGCGATGTAGCAGTAGAACAGTTTAAGAGGGCAGGGTACAGCAATGTGCGAAAGTTATCGGGCGCTATTAGTGAAGCAGACCTGATCCGGGAAATTAAAAATGTTCATTTGCTGGGTATCAGGAGCAAAACCCTCATTTCAAAAAAAGTATTGGATGCTGCAGTTAAATTACAGGCAATTGGTTGTTTTTGTATTGGTGTGAACCAGGTAAACCTGGAAGCCGCAACCGAAGCCGGTGTCGCTGTTTTTAATGCCCCTTATAGCAATACGAGGAGTGTGGCAGAGCTGGTGATTGGGGCATCTATCATGCTGGTGAGGAAGATCATCGATAAAAACAAGGCAGCCCATGATGGAATTTGGATGAAAGATGCCAGGGGCAGCCATGAATTAAGAGGAAAGACTATTGGCATTGTTGGGTATGGAAATATTGGTAGCCAGGTAAGCGTATTGGCCGAGTCGCTGGGGATGAAAGTGGTTTTTTACGATGTAGAAACAAAACTGCCTTTAGGGAATGCAGGGGATTGTAATTCATTAAAAGAACTGTTGCTACAGAGTGATATCGTAACGCTTCATGTGCCCGAACTGGAAAGTACCCGAAACCTGATCAACAAGGCCAACCTGAAGCATTTTAAAAAAGGGGCCGTACTCATCAATTATGCACGCGGCGAAGTGGTGGATATGAATGCACTGAGGGCTGCATTGGTGAGCACACATTTGGGAGGAGCGGCTGTAGATGTTTTCCCCTTTGAACCAGAGAAAAACGGGGATGTTTTTAAGACGCCGTTGCAGGGGTTGTCGAATGTATTGCTCACGCCCCATATTGGCGGGAGTACGCAGGAGGCCCAGAATAATATAGGCGTAGACGTTAGTTCGAAATTATTCAACTACCTGGAAAAGGGGATCACTACAGGTTCTCATACCGTGCCGGCATTGGCATTACCGCCACAGGAAGGCGCACACCGAATTCTGCATATTCACAAAAACGTACCAGGAGTCATGAGCCAGATCAATACCAGCCTCAGCAAAAACAAAGTGAATATTCTTGGCCAATACCTCAAAACCAATGAACAAATAGGTTATGTGGTACTTGATGTGGATAAAAACATCAGCAAGAATGCAGCCACACTCTTAAAAAGTATCCGGCAAACCATTAAGGTTCGAATATTATACTAACCAGCGATGCCACATCAAGTAAACCGGCGGTGCCTATTTTTATTGAAAATATTTATTGAATTTTCAAAAAATATTGAAAAATAAGCAGTAACTTTATACCCAAAATCAAGGATATGAAACTTGTAATACTTGGGGCTGGTTTTGGCGGACTGAGACTGGCCCGAAAACTGTCAAACAAACCGGGATTTGAAATTACGCTGATAGACCGATGTAACTATCACCAGTTTCAACCGCTTTTTTACCAGGTAGCCACTGCAGGCCTGGATGCCAGTAATATTTCATTCCCAATACGGAAAGTATTTCAAAATGCCCGCAATGTGCAATACCGGATGGCCGAGGTAAAAGAAATCGTTACTGCCGGTAAAAAAGTGGTAACCGATGCCGGTGATTTTACGTATGATGCATTGATAATAGCAACCGGTGCCGACACCAATTTTTTTGGCAATGTACAATTGGAGCAACATGCGTTTCCCATGAAAAGCACTGTTGAGGCATTGCAGCTCAGGCATCGGTTATTGCATAATTTTGAAGATGCCCTGATTGCAAAAGACAAACAGGATATTGCAAAGCTAAAACGGCTCATGAATATTGTAGTGGTAGGAGCCGGCCCAACAGGTGTAGAACTTAGCGGAGCCATCGCAGATATGAAGCGGTTTCAGTTGCCCAAAGATTTTCCTGAGCTGGATTTTTCGCATATGAAAATATTCCTGCTCGAAGGTACGGGCAAAACACTGGGTACTATGAGCGAACAATCAAGCCAACAGTCGAAAGCCTACCTCGAAAAATTGGGGGTAACGGTGCTTACCAATACGCTGCTGAAAATCTATGATGGCCAACAGGCAGTGTTGCAGGATGGGAATACGATTGATACGGCAATGGTGATCTGGGCTGCCGGTATCAGGGGGAATATCCCAGCTGGTATCAGCCATGAATGGGTGGCCAGGGGCAACCGCATAAAGGTAAACAGGCAATGTAGGGTAGCCGGTGCCGATAGTGTATATGCGATTGGGGATGTGGCGTATATGGAAGAGCCGGCCTGGCCAAACGGGCACCCACAGGTAGCCCCGGTTGCGATGCAGCAAGCCGACCTGCTGGTGAAAAACCTGAAAAAAGTTGAATCAAAAAGCGGGCAGGAACCCGATGATTTCGTGTACAATGATAAAGGCAGTATGGCTACTGTTGGGAGGAACCTGGCAGTGGTGGATGTACCTAAACCAAAAATGCATTTCAAAGGTTTTTTTGCATGGATGATTTGGATGGGCTTGCACCTCATGCTTATCCTCGGGGTTAAAAACCGTTTCTTTGTATTTGTAAACTGGCTGTACAATTATTTTACCTATGACCAGAACCTGCGGCTGATCTTCAAACAGTTTTACCGTGAAACGGATAAGGGTGGGGCAACGAATAAAGCTTAGATTTTTTTAAGCTGGGCGAGCACTTTTCTCCCCCTGCTTTTGAATGCAGCAGTTTGGTGGGGGAGCTGGCTTTCGATGATCAGTGTAAGTTCGGGAATTATATCGGGGTACAGTTTCGCCAGGTTAGCCAATACCGTTAGTGAACATGCTTTTACCGCAACAAATTCGGCAGGGTCTTCCAAAAACCTGAAACAGGTATCCATAACAGTGCCCTGCCATTCTTCAGGGATGTCAATTTCTTCTAATAAACGAACACTATTCCTGCGGACAGCATTGTGTAAACCGGCTTTTTGCATATAGGCAACAAATGCCGGCCAATGCTTTTGTAAAAGGTGGGGATGTGCAATAACAATATAACTCAACGGCCAGCCAGCCCTTTGCACCACTGTGGGCTCATCATGGAGGAACAGGCTAAAAAGCTGGTCAAACTTAACCTGGGAGTTGCCAACCCATTTTGCTATTTTTATACATTGGGCTTTAGAATGTTCTTTGAGGATTTCGTCTCTTAGTTTCATCTTACTGATTTCAAAACATCGAATAACGATGTATACCTGATTTTTTGAAATAATTCATCGGTTAATTTGGAATCTTTTAATACCAGTTCTTTTGTTTCACCTGGCTGAAGGTCGAAATAATTATCCGATAGGTACAAATCTCTTTCTGGCAAGTACAGGTAAACAAATTTTGCCAACTGCTTGCTTTTGATCTGTAGGCTGCTGTCGCTAATCTTATTTATTTCAATGTTAGGTTGCAGCATTTTGAGTTGCTTTGGAATAATGGAATCCACCGCTTTAGAAAATTCATCGCTGAATGCCAGTTTTGCAGCATACCAGCCTGCTTTTGGTGTCCTGTCATAATCGGTAATACTCCAGCTTGTTACTGGCCAGCAGTCGTTCATTTGCCACAACAGGGAACCCATGTTATAAGGCTCACGGGAACGATGCAACGCAATCACATTTTTGAGTACATAATATTGAAGGCATTGAGTGAGGTAGCAATAGTCTTCAAAGGGTAGGGTTGCCAGCCCGGAACTATCAATAAAATATTCCCTGAGATAATGGTTGAGCTTTGAAAAACCATCGTTAGCTTTTTGATGTGCATTCACGGCAGGGGAATATTGTGCCCTTTCCAGGGGAGGGTAATATTGCTGTACCGACCCTCTGTTGGGCATCGATTGCATCCCATACTCACTCACAAACCGGCCCGTTTTATCACGCACAACTTCCCATCCCTGTAAGCCCCACCACAATCCCCAAAAGTGGCTATCTCCTTCCGTATAGCTTTTCGGCCTTCCCCAACCATGCATGGGTGAACCAGGAATGTATGGCCTTGTGGGGTCATTGGCGTGTATCCATACAGGTAAGGAGTCATGAAATAATTTTGTGTATTCTGACCAGATTTTTGCTGATGCATGCCCCGTGATATTGAATTGTTCCTGCCATCCCCAATTGTGCCAGGCCTCACTGATCTCATTGTTGCCGCACCACAATACAATACAGGGATGGTGCCTTAACCTCTTTACCTGGTAATTCACTTCCTTCCTGATATTGGCTAACATACTGTCATTGGCCGGGTACATACTATTGGCAAACATAAAATCCTGCCATACCATTATACCCAGTTCATCACAGATATCATAAAAAACATCCGACTCATACACCCCACCTCCCCATACCCTCAGCATATTCATATTTGCATCTTTAACCATGGTTAGCAAACGGCGATAATCGGAGGCTGATACCGATGGGAGGTAAATGCTAGCCGGGATCCAGTTGGCCCCTTTTGCAAATATATTTTTCCCATTTATCCTGAAATAAAATGAACGTCCGATAGAATCTGGTTCCTGCACCAGTTCAATTTTTGTTTTACGGCTGCCATTTGCATAATCCAGCATGCCTTGCCGCCGCATTCTTTCTGATGAATGATTGTATGCATCTATCCAAACAGGCTGCCATATTCCTGCACCAACCATCCTTGGGCCCCAATCCCATCCAAATTGAAAGGCAGCTTTCCTGGCAAAAACACGGTTGTTGTCGGGGTAACGATCGGGTAGTGCTGCACGGGCAGCCAGGTTGGTTTCTGTTAGCGCCGAACGAAACTTAATCAATAAAGTGTTTTTCCCCTGCCGTAAAAAGGGCCTGGCATTCACTACCCACTGTCGGAACATATTATTGCAGGAAAGGATTTTCTTTTTATTCAGGTACACGTCGGCGTAAGTATCCAATCCGTCAAATACCAGGTCAATTTGTTTCTTATCAAACAGCTCCTTTGAAACATCTATGATGGTTTGGTACTCCCAGTCACTGCTGTCTACCCAATAGCTGGAAGGTTCATTTGTACCCCAGAAAGGGTCGGGGATTTGTTTGTTTTGCAGCAGGTCATAGTGCACCGTTCCGGGTACCGATGCCTGCATCCAATGAATGCTGCCCGTTTTTCTGAAAGTCCATCCATGATCAAGCGGTACCACCAATTCCTGCGAGAACGTAGCAATGCTGCATAACAAAAAAATGATGACAATCAGTTTGTTCATGGTTGAATTTGTTGAGAAAGGTATGCAGCCATGGCCAAAACTTCTGTTTCATCGAGGGATACAGTTTGTAAATGCTCGTTCATTGAAGGCTGAAGGTATTCCATATTGCTGCCTGTCATTTTTCTTGCAGAGCTGTGAAATTCAGTGGCTCCGGTAGTTTCGATCAACTGTGCCAGGTTTGAAGACCGCACCCCGCTGCCCGGCATGATCACAATGCGCCCATCTGCCTGGTTCACCAACGCGGCAATGGTAGTTGCTCCGGCAATGGCATCTGGCTTTCCGCCACTCGTGAGTATCCTGGTACAACCTGTAATGATGACGGCTTCCAAGCCTTCAGCGGCATCCCTGCATCGGTCAAACGCCCGGTGGAAAGTAACTTCCATAGGATACGCCAATGCTACCAGTTTGCTCATCCGCGGGATATCAATTTCACCGTTGGGAAGCAGGAGGCCGGTTACAATTCCATCGCATCCCAGTTGTTTGCATTGCTGAATGTCATCTTGAATGATT
>JBPOHG010000198.1:0-15718 GCA_052035835.1 Bacteroidota bacterium
GCACGGTTAGCCGCCTTTGTTCCGTCGTGGCTACTGATTACTTTTAGTAAACCAGTAATATTCACTCCATCCAATGTGCCCCCGTTTAATACGATGGCCGAAGAGTCTTTACTGAATGAACTGGTAGCCATTTTATCAAAAACCCCTTCAGCAAGGAAGATGGCTTCGCTGGCTTTTTGTTCTTTGGGTTCTTTAACGAATTTCTGGTAACCTAACCAGCCAGCCAATCCAAGGATCAATGCTGATCCAACATAAATAATAGGTTTGCTGAATTTCGCCCAGAATCCTTTGGCTTTATCCAGTGCCTCATTTGTTTCTGTTACTGGTGGAATGGTTACGTCTTTTGTTTCTGCCATTTTGGTGATTGTTTATACTTATGCTTGTTGTGAATGTATGATTAGTCGGTGATGAAGGGGTAATCTTCCTGTATGTACACATCTTTCAGTAGTTCGCTGTCATCTGGCCAGGGGCTTTCTTCTGCAAAAGTTACACTTTCCTCTACTTCTTTTTTCACCCTTTCGTTGATTGCTTCAATATCGGTATCGCTTACTTTGAAATCTTTTTGCAGCACTTTCAGGACATGCTCAATCGGGTCTTTGTCTTTGTACTCTTCTACTTCTTCTTTTGAACGGTATTTTTGAGGGTCACTCATGCTATGGCCCTTGTAACGGTAGGTCTTGATTTCGAGCAGGGTTGGCCCACCTTTTTCCCTGGCCCTGTTCACTGCCCTCAGCACGGCATTGTGTACTGCTTCGGGGCTCATGCCATCAACAGTATCTGCCGGCATTTCATATGCATCAGCCGTTTTATAGATGTCGAGAGTTTTGCTGGTTCTTGCAACTGAAGTACCCATGGCATAATGGTTGTTTTCGCAGATGAATACAACCGGTAATGACCAGAGCATTGCCATGTTAAATGTTTCGTGTAGCATTCCCTGGCGTGCGGCACCATCCCCAAAGAAGCAAAGTACCACATTTTGCGTACCGCGGTAACGTTCGGCAAATGCCATTCCTGCACCTGTACCTATTTGTGCACCAACGATCCCGTGTCCGCCAAAGAAATTTTCCTTTACACCGAAGAAATGCATACTTCCCCCCTTTCCTTTACTACAGCCCGTAGCTTTCCCATAGAGCTCAGCCATGCATGACTTGGCGGTAACGCCTTTTGCAATAGCCAATCCGTGGTCACGGTATGCTGTAATGAATTTATCATCGGGATTGGTGGCAGTCATACATCCTGCCGCAACTGCTTCCTGGCCAATATACAAATGGCAGAAGCCACGTATTTTCTGCATACCGTACAATTGCCCTGTTTTTTCTTCAAAACGGCGCAAAAGAAGCATCAGTTCGTACCAGTATAAATAAGTTTCTTTAGAAAACTTGGTTGCCAATGGTATAAATTTTAGTCGGCAAAGATAAGGGAGAAATGCCAAAATTTAACAGATGGGCAAAAATCGGTTTCAGGATGCTTTTTATTGATCAGCAGGGGTTTGTGATGGCAGATGCCAATTTTCGAAAAAGGGGTTTCTACTTAAAAAATGGGCTGGCTTCGTATCTTGCATCCCCATGCTTTCGCTCAGGAAAATCATTATCACCCACTTTAAGAATTATGAATGCAGCAGTTTCAACTTTGATACTGCGATTGTAGGTATTTGCGGCAGAAACGGCATGGGTAAAACCAACCTCCTCGACGCTATTTATTACAGTTGCTTTACCCGCAGCTATTTTGCTTCAACGGATGCGCTTAATATCGGATTTGGCAAAGATGGGTTCAGGCTCGAATCTTATTTTAACAACAGCGCTGCCAGTCATAAAATAGTGTGCATCCACCGGGGTGGTACCCGCAAGGAATTTTATCACAACGAGGTTGCTTATGAACGTTTTTCGAAGCATATAGGGTTGCTCCCTGCTGTGATGATTGCTCCGGATGATGTTGAGATTGTTACAGGTAGCAGCGAACTCAGGCGAAAACTGATGGATACTGTTCTCAGCCAGCTCGATCCCGAATACCTGCAACAACTGATCATTTATAATAAAGTACTGCAACAGCGCAACAGCCTGCTAAAACGTTTTGCCGAACAGGGAAGAACAGACGAAGCCTTACTGGATGTCCTCGATGGGCAATTGCTTGCTCCAGGAAAGATCATATATGAAAAACGCCTGCATTTTACCAACAGGTTTTTACCTCTGGTGCATTCGTTTTATCAGCAAATTGCCAATGCACCCGGCGAAATAATAGAACTGCAGTATGAATCGGCATTACGGGAAACCACTTTTGAGTCTTTGCTGCAAAAGAGCCGTGAACGCGACAGGTTCCTGCAACGCACCCATGCAGGGATACACAGGGATGACCTGGTCTTTGGTTTATCGGAACAATCCTTTCGCCAGATTGCATCGCAGGGCCAGCGAAAAAGTTTATTGTTTGCACTAAAGCTGGCTGAATATGAAATCATCAGGCAGGAAAAAGGGTTCTCCCCCCTCCTTTTACTGGATGATGTTTTTGAGAAACTCGACGACCACCGCATGAATAACCTGCTCCACTATGTTTGCATTCAAAACAAAGGTCAGGTTTTTATAACAGATACGCACCGTAAAAGGCTCGAAGAAGTATTTAAACGCCTGGGGGTAGAGGCAGGCATTTTTGAATTGCCTGTAGAACAATAACTATCTTTACATCATGGCCGAATTGTCTTTACAGGAAGCGATGCAACAGTTTTTGCGCAGCAGCCGATTAAAAACCGGGATACAGGCTGCACAGATCACAGAAGTGTGGGAACAATTAATGGGGAAAACCATCTCCAAATACACCGATGAAATAAAGATCGTAGGAAATACCCTCTATATTCATTCTACCGTTGCGCCACTAAAAAACGAATTGCTATACCAGAAAGAAACCATCATCCAAAGGGTGAATGAAGCACTGGGAGAAAAAGTGGTGAAAGAAGTAGTGGTGAAATAATTTTCGTTTATACTTTATTGTTAGTTATCGATGGGTTTTACAGTATACCCTTCCTTTCGTAAGAGTTCTATCATTCCATTGGCGCCAACCAGGTGGCCTGCCCCTACTGCAATAAAAATGTTCTTTTTGGGCAGGATTGTTTTTAATTGAATCACCCAGTTTTTATTGCGGTTATCGAGCATTACTTCCCTGCTTTCTTCAAAACCGGGTTCACTTTCCAGTAATTTTTCCATCGCCGTCAGTTGCTGCATTTTATAGATATGCACCATGCTATCGAACTGCGATTTATACTGATCAATGCTGTCGATACTTTTTAATAAAGCTTTTGCCTGAGTTTCGTATGGAATGCTGTCGAAAACAGACGACTGAAACGCAATCGTTTCAAAACCAGCGACCGGCTTTTTATCCTTCTGTGCCAGCATTAGCAGCTCTTCTTCTACCCCGCTCATATTTCGGCAGTTGAGCATTTTTGGATACAGCATCGCTTCCAGGAAAGTAGGTTTCATGCGTTGCAAAGTTGACAATCCCATTTGCAGCGAATCCCTGAAAAAAGATTCGAGCCGTTGGTATTCTTCCGGACTGTACAGGTCTTTCAGTGTCTTTCCTTCTTTCATATTGATAAAGAAAAGCGCACCGAGTGTATTGGCTGGATCGTCGAGGTCCATTTCGCAATACAACTCCTTTGAACCAGCCAGTGCTTTTTTGAGGTTGTCGGAAAAGCGGATGTTTTCCTTGCAAAGGATATGAAAAGTGCCAAAGAGATAACTTGGTTTACGTAGATTCTTGCCACTGATCTCCCATAACAATGTATTGTTGTCGTTCTTTACTGGCAAGGCTTCTTTTTGCTGCGAACGGCAGGAATGAAATGCAAGAAAAGGAAACAGGTAAATGATGTAGCGGAATAAATTTTTCATACGATACAAATCTAGTTGATTTTTTACGCCAGTTTGTTATAGAGGCTCCCTCCTTTGTTAAAAATTCGTTCAATCTTTTTTTCCACTGCCGGGTCCTTCTGTAAAGGCGGCGCATGATGTGGCTTGATACGTGCATCCAATACAAACGGCCCATGGCAACCCCAGTGCTTGAAAATTTGT
This sequence comes from Bacteroidota bacterium, assembly GCA_052035835.1. Lineage (GTDB taxonomy): Bacteria > Bacteroidota > Bacteroidia > Chitinophagales > Chitinophagaceae > Ferruginibacter. The sequence continues at coordinate 4,053 of JBPOHG010000198.1, forward strand.
ACGGGGTTTATGCCATAAATATCATGAGAAGGATTGCAACGGGTAAACGCAGCCCAAAGAAAATTGTTGATCGCTGCACTCATAAAATTTGCATCATCGCATATTACCATCATTACAAATTCATCGGGCAACCCGTCTTTTTGTGGCCACTGTGTTTTTATCCCTGCTAACTGTTCGTTGAGTGATTGCATTTCTTCCTGAGCTTTATCATAGCTCAGGAAAGGGGCTGTTTGTAAGGCTATTACTCCCGGCATAACTACCTGCGGATTTTCAAACCCGGATAAGTTATTGAACGATGCTGGAATGCTGGTAGCCAGGTTACGTATTTTATCACCATAAGCAGCAAATACTACTTTACTGCCGCTGTTGAGCCCATTGCCCGAATAATCGAGCGTATCGATGGTGGTATGTGTATGGAAATGTATATCCCGGTTGGTATGTATGCGCTCCAAGACATAAGAGAAAAAGGAACTTACCTGGTGGGTATGTAACTGTTGGGTATCATCGGCGGTGATAAATAGAAATTTAGCAAGGCTCAGTTGTCCGGTACCGAGGATATGATTGGCGATCGTGAGCAATTCGGCGGGTTGTTTTGCCGGCAGGTAAGGTGTATATCTTTCGCTGCCGATTGCTAACAGCAAGGGATGTACGCCAGCAGCATCCACTGCATGCACTTCTTTTAAACCCGGTATTTCCTGTCGCACAGCACTTCCGGTGATGGCATGGATCAATTGGCCAAAACTGGTATCCTCCTGTGGCGGCCTTCCCACTACGGTAAATGGCCAGATGGCATTTTTGCGTGCATACACCTGGTTTACTCTCATCAACGGGAAAGGATGTTGTAAACTGTAATAACCGAGGTGGTCGCCAAATGGGCCTTCGGGCTTGTTCTCGCCTGGGTACACTTCGCCTGTTATCACGAAATCTGCATCGGTACTAATGGCAAAACCATTGTCATAACAATACCGGAATCTTCTTCTACCCAGAACCCCGGCAAAAGTCATTTCGCTGATCCCTTCGGGCAATGGCATTACAGCAGCTACACTATGAGCGGGTGGCCCGCCTGCAAATACACTTACTTTCAACGGTTGCCCCTTCTTGTTGGCCTTTGTTTGGTGAACGCCGATACCACGGTGAAGCTGGTAGTGCAAGCCAATTTCTTTATCGGGCAGGTAGTCGTTGCCGTTGAGTTGTATGCGGTACATGCCCAGGTTGGCATTCATGATACCAGGCTTATCGGGGTCTTCTGTATACACCTGCGGTAATGTTACAAAAGCTCCGCCGTCCATAGGCCAGTGATGGATCAATGGAAGGTCACTGATCCGTATACGTTCATGCAAGACAGGTTTTTGTAACGGGTTTTTAAGCGGGAATGCTTTGAGTGCAGCCAATGCCGTACCCATATGGGTGAAAGGCTTTTTCAGGGCTTTCACCGGATCGCTTTTCAATTCAATCAGTTCCTGCACTGTTTGTAAACTATGGCGGAAAATAAAGCGGCTGCGTTCGAGGGTTCCAAAAGTATTAGACACGGCCCTGAAGCGGCTGCCTTTTACATTTTCGAATAACAATGCCGGGCCATTGGCTTCAAAAACCCGTAAGTGAATGGCTGCCATTTCAAGGTAAGGATCGGTTTCTTCTTTGATCCTAATCAATTGACCGTTCTTTTCGAGATCGAGCAGGCATTCTTCCATTGAGCGATAGGCCATCGTGTAGATTTACCGGGTAAAAGTAATTCAGAAAAATCGAATAAAGGGGATGTGTATACTAAACAACAAAGGTTTAGAAAGGTTTGGGGCAGGCCACACTGGCACGCTTCACTTTATAGGTTTGGTTCCTTTTATGCGATTTAGGCACCATGCGGAATCGAAAAGAAATACCAGAAAAGTAATACCAGTCTTTGTTAGCAGGGTTCCCCCTTTTTGTTCCGGCTACAGGATATGGGGAACCGTTAGCGAGTTCATCTCCCCTGTAAGCAAAATTCACAGCAGTAGGCCCTTTTTTCTGGCGCAATAAATCCGGGTCGGCATATGTAGTACTCACATCATCGAGATAATCCGTGAAAGTTTTTCTAACACCCAGCACCAAAGCAATCCGTTTATTGTCTGAAAGAGCCCATTGCAATCCGCCACCAAATGGAATACAAACCTGGCGGAGTTTATATTTTGTGCGACCCAGGTAAAAGCCCTGCCCTTCTGTGTCGAGTTCTGAAAGAACAATTTTAGATCCGTTGGCAGCTTTTACATACGGACTAAACTTAAACGCCCCAACACCGGCAAATGCGTAGGGGGAAACTTTGTATTCATACAAATCGAATAATACGTATTCAAAAGAGAGGGAAAACTCATAAATATTTGAGTAGAAGCTGAGGTTGCGGGCTTTGTTGTTTTTGCTAAACCGGTCATCTGCATGAATCATGCCGGTGGTAAAATCGCCCCGGATGAGCATACGTTCATTTAATTCGAATAATAGTCCGAAACCATACGCCGGCTTAGAACGGATCAGTGTAAACGCTTTATCCTGAATATCGCCCTGATAATTGGCTGCACCAGCAAATACACTGGTGAAAAAATTCTGCGACTGTGCAGAACAAGACAAAAGGAGCAATATGGCAATAAAGTTGTTTTTCATGAAGTATGCTTATTGCCTCAGAAAAATTTACTTTCTCAGGTACATTACTTCTTTGATCAGCTTAACTGTCCTGGATACATCCGGCAAATATGCTGCCACTAAATTGGGCGCATAATGCATGGGAGCATCTGCAGAAGTAATACGCCTGATGGGTGCATCGAGGTAATCAAACCCTTCTTTTTGAATCCTATACGTAATTTCAGAAGATACGGATGCAAAAGGCCATTGTTCTTCAACAATTACCAATCGGTTGGTTTTCTTCACACTTTCAAGAATGGTGAACCAATCGAGCGGGCGGATCGTTCTCAAATCTATCACTTCGGCGCTGATACCTTCTTTAGCCAGTTCTTCTGCTGCCCCTAACGCTACTTTCATCATTTTATTGAATGAAACAACGGTTACATCGCTTCCCTGCCTTACCACACTGGCTTTTCCGATGGGGATCAGGTATTCTTCTTCAGGCACTTCGCCCTTATCCCCGTACATAAGTTCGCTTTCCATAAAAATAACCGGGTCGTCGTCACGGATGGCCGATTTCAACAAACCTTTGGCATCGTAAGGGTTGCTTACCGAAATCACTTTGATCCCGGGAATATTTGCATACATACTTTCAAAAGAAGTTGAATGCTGCGCCCCCAATTGCCCTGCACTGCCATTGGCTCCCCTAAAAACAATTGGGCAGCCAATTTGTCCGCCACTCATTGCCAACATCTTAGAAGCCGTATTTAAAATTTGATCTAAGGCCAAAACGGCGAAATTCCAGGTCATGAATTCTACGATTGGGCGCAGTCCGTTTTGGGCAGCACCAACTGCTATAGCAGAAAATCCCAATTCGGCAATGGGGGTATCAATCACTCTTTTCTCACCAAATTCGGCCAACATACCCTGGCTTACTTTGTAAGCTCCATTGTATTCTGCTACCTCTTCGCCCATCAAAAAAACACGTTCATCTAGTCTCATTTCTTCCTGCATTGCTTCCCGCAATGCTTCCCTGAATGCTATTTGTCGCATGCTGCTACCTGGTTTATCGGTTTAGTATATATAAATACGGGTAGCAAATTTATTTCATAAGCGCCACACTAACAAATCGGGAAATCCTGCTAAATGGTTGTTTGTGATCTGTTTCATGAAAACAAAAAGGATGTTCCGGGGAACATCCTTGATAAATTGGTTTTTCTAGTCTTTACTTATTTAGAAGCAACTGCTAAAATAGCAATGCCATACATGCTTATATTGAAAAAGTTGTTCCTATGGGAAAAACGGATGAGGTAATCAATGTAGATTCAGAGGATGAGGAGCAATAGTTAGATCTTCGGACGACAGGATTAAGTAAAGTCTAAAGTAATTCAGGCGGTACAGTAGTTTGGTAATTCTGAAGGTTTTAGCCTTAAGTTGGCACAATGTATAAACATTTTATTACTTCTGCAAACGGTGGGGCAATTTTTTATAAAAAAAAGCGGTGAATTATTGTATCCCTCATTTGGCCAGCCTTTTAGCGCATTGGAATAATAAAGGCATGATAAATATACCATGCCTTTATTCAATATGCCATGCTAATATATTGTCTTAGCAATTTTCGATGACCATTGCACTCGCCCCGCCGCCACCGTTGCAAATACCGGCAGCGCCATATTTGCCATTGTTTTGTTTTAATACATTGATTAATGTAACAATGATACGTGCTCCACTGCATCCCAGCGGATGGCCGAGCGAAACAGCCCCACCATTTACATTCACTTTTGCAGGATCCAGTTTCATTCTACGGGTATTTTCAATCCCCACTACAGAAAATGCTTCATTGAGTTCCCAGAAATGAATGTCTTCCATTTTTAAGCCGGCTTTTGCTACCGCCTTTGGTACTGCAATGGCCGGTGTTGTGGTAAACCATTCGGGAGCTTGCTCAGCATCTGCATAAGAAAGGATTTTAGCGATGGGTTTCAAGCCCAGTGCTTCGGCCTTTTCCCTGCTCATAAGTACAAGCGCAGCAGCTCCGTCGTTCATCGTAGAAGCATTGGCAGCCGTAACGGACCCATCTTTCAGGAAAGCACTTTTTAATTCGGGGATCTTATCAAATTTCACATTGAATGGCTCTTCATCTTTTGCAAAAAGAATGGGGTCTCCTTTACGTTGAGGGATCTCCACCGGTACAATTTCTGCTTCAAACTTACCCGTTTGTACTGCGCTTTGGCTTCGTTTATAACTTTCGATGGCAAAAGCATCCTGGTCTTCCCTGCTTACATTACAAGTAGCAGCGCACATTTCGGCTGCATTGCCCATTGCTTTGCCGTCATAAACATCTGTAAGGCCGTCTTTTGCCAATCCATCAATCAATTGTGTATTACCATATTTATTACCCCAGCGTACGCTATCGGCATAAAATGGCACATTGCTCATGCTTTCCATACCACCTGCAACTACAATATCGGCATCCCCCAGCAGGATGCTTTGTGCACCCTGGGCAATGGCTTTCATACCACTTGCACATACCTTATTTACTGTGGTACAAGCAACTTCATTGGGTAGGCCGGCGAATTTTGCCGCCTGGCGGGCCGGGGCCTGGCCAAGGTTGGCCTGGATGACCGATCCCATCAGTACCTCATTTACCAAAGCCGCGTCGAGGCCTGCTTTCGAAAGCGCCCCTTTAATGGCAACTGCACCTAACTGAGTGGCTGAAAATCCCTTTAATGATCCTCCAAAACTACCTAATGGCGTACGGACAGCCGAAATAATATAGACCTCTTTCATCGGAAATTAATTTGCTGGGTTTTAAATGACAAGATTTGCGATGCAAAGTTAGGTATATTCTTATGAGATTGGCACAACCCCATCCACAGGTTTTTGAATACCCTATTTGTAGTATTGCTGGTTATTACCGTCCTGTTATTTTGCACATTAAATTGAACAATAATGGTTTCTGAGCTCAATGGGAGGGAAAATAACTTAAAAATAATTCGCTATAAATTTGCATTTTCTAAAACTCTATATTACTTTTGATGCCCAGACGCTGATTATTGTTTCAGTGTATTGCTTATCCAATCTTAAGAAAAGTTCCAGCTCCGGTATTTCCTTTAAACTTTTTTGAATTCATTCCTAAGAATTGTCCTCTGAATTGAAGGTAGCTTCGCTTACAAGCACTTCTTTTGACGCTCAAGATCCACTTCTTTTGAAACCTTCCGTGCTTAATCATGTAACTTATTGATAACTACTTTGTAATTACCAGGAATATGGCTCAACCTCTCAGATACCTCAGCTTACTGCTATTCATCACCATGATTGGGATGAGTTCCTGCCTCAACACACAGCAGGTTTCTTATTTTGCCAATGCAGGTGACACTACGTTATTAACACGTACCGAAGATGCAGAAGCACTTGTACAGAAAAACGACATCCTCAGCATTTACATCAGCAGTTTGAATGCTGAAGCATCTGCTGTCTTTAATGCGCCTAACACACAGGCAACCAGTACTTCCAGTACAACAGGCACTACAACTGCCGGTGGATACCTGGTAAACCCTGAAGGCAATATTCAATTACCCATCCTCGGAACCATCAAAGCGGCAGGTATTACCAAACGCCAGCTGAAGGAAGAAATAACGAACCAGATACTTGACAAAAAATTGTTGTTGGACCCGATTGTTACGATCCGCCACCTCAATTATGAAGTTACAGTAATTGGTGAAGTAGCGAAACCTACTGTTATCAATGTACCAAATGAAAAGATTTCTTTGCTCAAGGCATTGGGTATAGCAGGAGATATCACGGTGTATGGTAAGAAAGAAAATGTATTACTGATCCGTGAGGTAGACGGGAAAAGGAAAGTGAAAAGGATTAACCTTAATTCAAAAAACTTCCTCACTTCGTCTTATTATTATCTGCAACCAAACGATGTTGTATATGTAGAACCAAATAAGCAGAAAGTTGTAAATGCCAACCGCAACCAGCAACTCCTGCCAACGATTCTGAGTGGTTTGTCGATCATCGCATTGGTTATTACTCAAGTGGTTAAATAAGCGCAAAGAAGTTAAGCAATGTCGAAGCAAACGATTAATAAAGCCCCTTTTCAGAAAGAAGAAAACCTGGTAACCCAGCTGATATCAAAGTATATCATGTTTTGGCCGGTGTTTGCACTCTTCTTTATTCTGGCAGTTGGAGCAGCTTATATGTACCTGAGGTACGCTACTCCAATGTATGAGGCAACAGCAACGTTGATTATTAAAGACGAAAAGAAAGGTGCCGATGACTCCAAACTGATGGAATCATTGAATATGATTAGCACCAAAAAGATCATTGAAAACGAGGTAGAGGTATTACACTCAAGGTCACTGATGGATAATGTGGTAAAGAGCCTGCACCTGTATGCCCCTGTTTCACAGGAAGGTAAAATAAGGACAGTGTCTGCTTACCAGTTCTCCCCTTTAATGATCCAGGCTTCAAATCCTGATTCCATTAAGGAAGTGAAAAACATCCCCCTTGCTTTTGACGAAAAAGCAGGTGCTGTGATGCTCAATGGGAAGTATGCAGGTTCGGTGAATGAATGGCTCAATACGCCTTATGGCCGTTTGAAGTTCATCCCTAACAAACGATATGTTCCCAGCACCAGTGGCAAGCCATTTCACTTTTCATTGTTTCAGCCAAAGGATATCACCAAGATCATCCTGGCCAATCTGAAAGTGACGGCAGCCAGCAAATTGTCGAGCATCATCAACCTGAGTTATAAAGACGAGGTTCCACAACGTGCAGAAGATGTACTCAACCAACTGGTGGTAATGTATGACAGGGCTGCAATTGATGAAAAGAACAGCATGGCCAAAAACACCCTGCAGTTCGTGGAAGAAAGGCTGAATATTGTTGCCAAAGACCTGGACTCTATAGAAAAGAATGTTCAGTCGTATAAAGCCGGCAGCGGTGCTTCAGATATCAGTACCCAGGGGCAATTGTACCTGCAGAATGTAAGCCAGAACGACCAGGAATTGGGCCGAATCAATATGCAACTTGCGGTACTCGACCAGGTTGACAAAGCGATGACATCTGGCGGAGGTGGCAGTATGATGCCTTCAACCATGGGAGTTACCGATCCCAACCTGTCGCAGATGATGACCGACCTCAACAACAAGGAGCTAGAGTATGAGCGTTTACGTAAAACCGTTGCAGAGAACAACCCGATGCTGGTGTCCTTGCGTGACCAAATTGGCAGGCTGAGGCCCGGAATTGCTGAGAATCTCAGCAGCCAGCGTAAAAACCTGGAAGCCAGCCGTGGTAACCTGGCGGCCACCAACAACAAATACAATTCCATGCTCAGCAGTATCCCTCAAAAAGAGCGTCAGATACTGGAGATGAGCAGGGACCAGAATATCAAGAACGGCATCTACTCGTTCCTGTTACAGAAAAGGGAAGAAAGTGAATTGTCCTATGCTTCTACCCTTTCCGACAGCCGGGTGGTGAACAAGGCACAGTCAACTAAGTTTCCTGTTAGCCCCAACAAGATCATGATATACCTGGCGGCAATAGCAGCAGCATTTGGTATCTGTATTTTGTTTATCAGTGCGAGGGAAGCGTTTAGCCGTAAAGTGTTATACAGGCACGAGATTGAGTCTATGACACATGTACCGATTATTGGAGAAGTTGCTTTTAATAAGTCGAAAGAATCGGTGGTGATAGAAGCAGGAAAAAGAAGTTTTATTGCTGAAGAGTTCAGGAAGATAAGGGTATCACTGCATTTTCTTGGAATCGACAGTGCACAGAAGAAGAAAATACTGGTTACTTCCAGTATCCCGGGAGAAGGAAAGAGTTTTGTGGCGGCCAATCTCGGTATCAGCAATGCCTTAACCGGCAAAAAAGTGGTACTGGTAGATATTGACCTGCATAACCCGGGGTTGGGAAGGATCTTTGAAAAAACATCGGAAGACGCAGGGGTGAGTGATTTCCTTGCTGGTAAGAAAACAGCAGAGGATATCATTAAGAAAGTACCGGGACATGATAATTTATTTTTCGTTGCTGCAGGAACACTGCACGAAAGCCCGTCGGAGTTATTGCTCAACGGAAAGATCAAAGACCTGGTAGCATACCTGGAAGGAGCATTTGACCTGGTAGTTATGGATACAGCACCAGTGGTTTTGGTTACTGATGCGTATATCCTAACGAAATTTGCCAACGCAACTTTGTATGTTGTACGCCACAAATACACACCAAAGATGTTGATCAAGCGAATAGATGAAACATTAAAAATTAACCCGCTTACCAGTCCGGCGATTGTATTCAACGGCGTAAAAACAAGAGGGTTCTTTAAAAATAATTATGGTTACGGCTATGATTATGTATATGGCGGAAAGAACATCAATGATAAAAAGAAAGGCACAAAGAAGACCGAGAAGAAACAGAGTTAAACAAAGCGACTAAATCCTGCTTTAAAAAATTAATATCTCCTGAAAGTCCTCCGTTGCACACCCATCCAGCTGTGTAACAAAAACCAAATGGCAAAGCCATATCCTAACTAAAGGCCGAGGTATCATCTAATCCAGTGAGAAACTGCATATTTTATCATTATAAAATTTACCAAAATGAAAAAAGCTTGGTATGCAGTTTACACTAAGCCGAAATGCGAGAAAAAAGTATCGGCTTCGTTGACTAAAAAGAAAATTGAGAATTATTGCCCGCTGAACCGCGTGTCTAAACAATGGTCGTCTGACAGAAAGAAAATGTCGCTCGAACCACTGTTCCCATCCTACGTGTTTGTACACGCTACCGATCTGGAAATGGCTACTATCCGCCAAACCAGCGATGTAGTAAATTTCGTGTACTGGTTAGGCCGTCCTGCTCAGGTGAAAGATGTTGAGATCGAAAGCATCCAGCATTTTATCAACGAGTACAGCAATGTATCTCTAGAAAAAACGCAGGTGAACGTGAACGACATGGTTCGTATCGTGAGCGGCCCTGCTACCGAAACTGAAGGTAATGTTGTAGCCATGCAGGCCACAAAAGTTAGGGTTACCCTTCCTTCACTGGGTTATGCTATGAGTGCCGAATCACACAAATCTAGTGTGGAGCTGGTAGACTACTCATACAAGCTCAGGGATATGGTATCCTAACCCAGAATTATTATACCTGCATGCCTGTTTATACTAACAGTGCAGCTATATCGTTATATGCAGAACATATAAAAGATGATGTTATTTAATCTTCGTTTATATTTGAATGGATAAACCGTTTTTCTGCCGAAAGGCGGTGTATCAGGAAGAAATTAACGCATTTTGATGGTTCTAAGTATAAGAAATATAGCTGCATTTTTTATGTCTGCCTGGTTCATTGCAAGTGGCCGTACCCGAAAGATCAGGAAGCAGGCAGCCAACGGGGAATTTATCCTTTCCGTTTATTTTCACGATCCCGATAAAAAATTATTTGAGTCTACTGTACGCTGGTTCCTCAGAAACGGCTTCCATTTTATTTCCGTTGCCGAACTGAATGAAATACTCAGGGGCCGCAAGCCTTTTCCATCATCCGCCGTGGTGCTTACAGCAGATGATGGCTGGAAGAATAATAAAGAAAATATTGTGGCTGTAGCCAATCAATACAAAGTTCCTTTTACCATTTTTGCTTCTACCCGGCCGATTGAAACCGGTGAAGGATACTGGTGGTCTTATATTTCAAAGGCACATGAAAAGGGAGCCATCGCCACATCTGTTTCTGCACTTAAAAAAGTGCCCAATGAAGAACGGCTTGCAACAGTTGAAGAAGTTCGCAAAACAATTACACTTTCCCGTGAGGCACTTACGATAGATGAGCTCAAAGAGGTGGCTAGTGGAAATTATGTTTCCATTGGCAGCCATACAGTCACCCACCCTATCTTATCGAAGTGCAACGACAACACAGCTTCTTACGAAATTACCGAATCAAGAAAAATACTAGAACAATGGCTTAACAGGCCTGTTACCCATTTTGCTTACCCCAATGGCGATTATGGCAACCGGGAAATCAACACGCTGAAAGATGCCGGTTACGAAATCGCTTTTTCCACCATCCCCGATTATATCAGGCCCGGCGATCAGCATAACCTGTACGCCGTACCCCGTTTTGATGTGCTGGAAAACATTTCATTCGCAGAAAATATCTGCAGGATGACAGGCATTTGGTTCAACAGGTCGGGAGCCAGATAAACAAACAGAAATGCTGGCACCTTTTGTACCGATATTGGCTGCGCTGGTTTTCCTTGTCTTTTTTGCCTTCATGTTCCTCACGAAGAAAGACAAGAACCAGTTGTATGTGCAATATATCCTGCTGGCATACCCGCTGATTGCAACTACCATTATTCCGGGTGGGTTGGGTATCAACAATTTTGATATCATTACCTGGTTATTTGCTTTGTTCTTTTACCGGCAACGAAAAGTGCATATCAAAAGCGGGCTTATCTATCTCATTTTATTTTTAGTAATCATTGCTATTGGCATTGCAGGATGTTTCGCTGCAGAAAGCCTTACGCTGGAAACTTTCAGGACTTATTTTGAGTTGTTTGCCATTTTCATTTTTGCCAAAATATTGATAGACGAAGTCATTCATGACCCTTCTTTCTTTTATGTGGTGATCAGGTGTATGCAAACGGCACTCATCATATCACTGGTATTTCTTGGGTGCCAGTTTATATTGGGGGTTGAATTCAGTATTGCACGTACCCTGAATGGCAATGTGATGTTGGATGATGCGGTTCGTTACCCTAGTTTTTTTCAGGATCCGCAGAAATATGCACAGTTCCTGGCAGCATGTAGTTTTTTGTTCCTCATCCGGGAACCCGACCAACCGAAGTTGCCACCACGTAATTATGTTTTCCTGATACTAACGTTGATCGGTATCCTGTACACAGGCGGCCGGGCAGCGCTTGGTGGCTGGGCATTGGGTTTCACCCTCATTGTAATTTTTGGCAATGCCAACCTTAAACTATATGCCACCATTGTAGCCATCGCAATGTTTGTGGTTGTGTATAATTTCCAGGATAAATTTTCTGTATTCAACCGGGGGGAAAATATCACCGATTCCTACGATTTCAGGAT
>JBPOHG010000139.1:0-6066 GCA_052035835.1 Bacteroidota bacterium
TTTTTTAAGTTGTTCATTTTACTTAGTGCGTGATTTTATCATCAAACAATATTTGTAGCCCGAAATACGGAAGCTAAAGCAAACTGATTTTTTAAGTAATGCTTTTTTCCCGGATACATTATCTTGCAAGATGATCAATGCTCCTGTTTTCAAGACTTTTCTTTTTACAGTGATAACCTGTTGGGGGTACATGGCTGTATCCTGTAATTCCAATAGCACCACTGTAGCGCCTGCCTTTGAGGATACCTTGTTCCGCTGCCTTCCCTGTGGGGCTGCCTGCGACACGGTTACGCATACCCGAAGCGGGGTATGTAGCCATTGCGGCATGAATCTGGTCCCTGCTACGAGTATCCGGCATGGGAATTTGCAGCCCTTTGAATTGTGCGCATTTATACATGAGAAGGGTGCTGCCAATATTAGGTTGCTCGATGTACGAACCCCCGAAGAATTTAATGGCACCGTACCCGGTTCCGTTGGCCATTTAAAAGGAGCTATAAATATTCCGGTTCAGGCGCTGGAGCAGCGGTTGCATGAAATCAAATCCGATACAGGGAAGTACATCATTGTGTATTGCAGACACAGCCATCGCAGTCCAAGGGCATCCTACCTGCTTTCCCAGAATGGTTTTCGCCATGTATTCAATATGCAGCAGGGGATGAGCCAGTGGAAATCTTTGGTTGCAAACGATTCTTGTAACAGGAATTTGTATATTCAGCCATAAATTCAATGGTTATGATAAAAAATACTTCGGGCAAATTCATCTTTGCTTCGCTCGCCATGTTGGCCATGGGTGCATTTCAATATTGCAGCAGTAGCAAAAAAGCGGCCACGTCCCCCGATGCAACCGTTGCTGCAAAACCGGCAGCTACCACTTCGTTCTCCAAAGATATCATGCCGATCATGCAGGCACATTGCACGCCCTGCCATTTCCCACCCGATGGCAAAAAAGAGGCATTGAATACTTATGCCGCAGTGAAGGGCCATATCGGGGATGTGATTGCCCGGGTGAAAATGCCTTCAACCGATAGCAAATTCATGCCTTTCCGCAATAAAAAGCCCGCACTTTCTGAAGCCCAGATCGCTCTGCTCGAAACCTGGCAAAAGGAAAATATGCCGGAATAGGTTTTTGTTGGTTTTTTCCATCAAAAACATAATATTTCATCCTTTTTGTTGATTATTTCCAACAATTCGACTAAATTACATTGTTGGAATAAGCCATCATATTGGCCTTTATTCAACTTAATGATGGAAAAATCAAACATTTCACTTCCTGCAAAGAGCGATTCAGCCATCCTGGAGATGATCGGCAGGTATATTCGTGAAACCCGCCTCCGGGAAAATATCAGCCAGGATGAAACGGCCGCCGCCGCCGGCATCAACCGATCTACCCTGGTACAGCTCGAGAACGGGAAAGGGTCTACCATGCTCAGTTTTATCCAGGTCATGCGGGCATTGCAACAATTGCATATGTTCAGCGGATTTGAAGTAAAGCAGGTTTTGAGCCCCCTGCAACTGGCCAAAATGGAACAGCAAAAGCGAAAGCGGGCTGGTAAAACAGGTAGCCAAACCGGTTCTTCCACATCATCTGCCTGGTAATGATCACAACAGCATTTATACATATCTGGGGCAAAAGGGCCGGCGCCGTTGCCTGGGACAACGACACTCAACTGGGTGCTTTTGAATTTGAGCCTTCTTTCCTGCAGTACAATTGGGACATCGCCCCACTAACAATGCCTGTACAGCGGGCAGCAGGAAGGGTATTTGCATTCCCCGAACTCCGGAACAACCCCACTTTTAAAGGACTGCCCGGGTTATTGGCCGATGTCCTTCCCGATAAATATGGGCATGCGCTCATTAATACCTGGCTGGCAAGGAACGGCCGGCCGGCCAATAGCATGAACCCCGTAGAAATGCTTTGTTTTATTGGTAAAAGGGGGATGGGCGCACTCGAATTTGAGCCGGTTGAACCCAGGGGGAATAACAGGGCCACAAAGATTGAGATCGACAGCCTGGTAAATATAGCCCAACAAATCCTTTCGGGTAAGCAGGCATTCAATACCAGCCTTCAACCCAATGAAGAAAAAGCCCTGCTCGATATCCTGAAAATAGGCTCATCGGCAGGCGGTGCAAGGGCCAAAGCTGTGATCGCGTTTAACCCGGCAACCAACGAAGTACGTTCGGGGCAGGCAGCAACACCGCCGGGCTTTGGCCACTGGTTACTTAAATTTGATGGCGTGGCAGATGAACAACTGGGTACAGCATCCGGTTATGGAAGGGTAGAAATGGCCTACAGCCTTATGGCAAAAAAAGCTGGTATTGATATGATGGAATGCAAGCTGCTGGAAGAAAACGGGCGGGCACATTTTATGACAAGGCGGTTCGACAGGCAGGGCGGCAAACTGCATGTATTGAGTTTCTGTGCCATGCGCCACTACGATTTTAATGATGTACACTCATATAGTTATGAGCAATTGTTTGAAACCCTGCGGAGTTTATTGCTCCCCTATAGGGATGCCGAACAATTGTACCGCCGGATGGCTTTTAATGTGATGGCACGTAACTGTGACGACCACACGAAGAATTTTTCTTTTGTGATGGATCAGTCGGGCGTATGGAAACTGGCCCCTGCTTATGACATCTGCCATGCTTATCGCCCCGATAGCCCCTGGGTAAGCCAGCATGCACTCAGCATCAATGGCAAACGAAGTGCTATTACAAGGGCAGACCTGTTGCAGGTTGCTACATCTATGAACATTAAAAAAGCACCGGCCATCCTCAGCGAGATAGCCACGGTAGTAAAAAACTGGGATAAATATGCCAAGGAAACCGCTGTAGCTACAGCACTTCAAAAAGCCATTGCCGCAACCTTGTTGCCATTGTAATGATCAGAGCAGCATCAGTCCGCACCCCCTTATATCGCTGTTCTCCAACCTGCCGGTGATCTCAAAACTCCCATCGGCAAATAATTTACCGGTATCATCTGTAGCAATAAAACTGCAGCTGTGGATATTGGCCAGGTCGATGATTTTAACGCCGCCGCTGATAAAACCTGTTTTGCCAGCATTGGGTGCATACAGGGTATCCAGCGGGTCATCCTCGGCCCTGAGCAATATTTTCATCCAGGGTGGGCAGTTAAACCGGCCGTTGCCTTTTGAATATGCCTGGGATAATAGTTCTGTCATCCCATACTCGGAGTGAACTTCGGCTATGCCTAGCTGTTGTTTAAGCGAGTGGTGCAATGCTTCCCTGCTTATTTCCCTTCGGCGGCCTTTCATGCCACCCGTTTCCATCACCATGGTATGTTGCAGAGCCATGGGGTATGCAGCTGCAAAATCGAGGAGCGCATACGAAACGCCGATGAGCAAAGTACGCTGCCCGTCTTTTTCATTTTGGGAGATGGTGGCTGCCAGTTTCGCATGGTCGTACAAATAAAACCCGCTGGATGCATGGCCGCTGGAACTTATCAAACGGTTGGCCATATACACCAGCGAAGAATTCCCTCTCTCCAGGTAGGAAGGCAGGAGGCCAAGTATGCAATAATCAGACACTGGCCCATAAAACCTTTCAAAGCCAGCCATGAAGCTTTGTTCATACACTGCCGCGTCCTTTATAAAATGCCTGCTGGGTATGCTTCCAGTTGTTCCACTGCTTTCAAATAAGAGGGAAGGGGTAAACCTGCCCGTTTGAACAACCTGCGTTTTAAACAACTGAATGGGTAAAAAAGGTACCTGCCCGATCTGATTCACTGAAGGTACATCCGTACGCAACAGGTCACAGTACTGCCGGTAAACTTCATTCTCTTTGTATTGATAATGAAAAATGGACAGGGCTTCTTTTTCAAAAGCTGCAGCATCTTCCATGTTTAGTATTTTGTTAAAATCGGGTATGAAGTCCTTTTCTCCCATAGAGAATGTAAAATTGCACAATTTATTCGAGGATGGTAATGTGAAAATGCTTCAGTACATTTGGTAAACAATTGTTTGAACTATGCGGAATATCCTGGCCATCGGTATCACTTGTATTTTCCTGTATTCCTGTAATAAGGATAAGTTTACTTCTGTTCCACAGATCAAATATAAATCGGTAAGCCCCAATGCATGGCTAAACGCTATTACGCCACCCGGGGCAGGGCCTGTTTTAACCATTCACCTCACAGATGCAGAAGGTGATTTTGGTTTTGAAGACAACAAAGACAGCGCCTGGGTATATGTGAAGAATATGACCATCCCGCCTTTCAATACCGATTCGTTTAAATTTCCCAATCTTGGTTCCTCTGGTGGTAAAAACCTGGAAGCCGATATTGATATTGTGATCACCGACGCACTGGAAAGTTCTTCAACGCCAGGTCCGCACACAGATACCCTGTTTTTTGAAGTGTATGTAAAAGATTTTGCCAAAAATAAAAGCAATGTTATTCTTACAGGTGACCCTGTATACTTCATAACTCAATGATGCGTTGGTTAAGATTTATCTTATCCCATTCTGTTTTTATTGCGATTTGTGCTGCAGCTTTGTGCTACCAGACTTACCTGTTGCTGGGTATCCCTATTCAACATGCCATTCCTGCATTTGTTTTCTTTTCCACCCTCGGCGGGTATAATTTTTACTGGGCGCTGAGCAGTTGGAAGTTCAGAAAATCCGGCGATAGTGGTTCGTTTCTTGTTACCCGTTCATCTAACCTGCTGATGTTACTCATTGCTTCCGTTGGCATGTTTTATTGTATGTGGCGGTTTCAATTGTTGAATTATGCAATAGGGGGAGCCGTCATGTTAACCTTGCTCTATTCGGTACCGTTATGGCCCATACGAAGCCTGCATTTTCTTCAAAAAATGGGATTCATGAAAACGGTGTTGCTGGCATTCACCTGGACGTTCACCACCATTGTCATTCCGCTGCAAGGCATCCCGGGCATCAATTGGCAGGCATTGTGGTTGCTTTTCACCGCCCGTTTTTTTTTCATGCTGATGCTGTGCATCATTTTCGATACCCGGGATGTTGCCCTGGATACCATTCGTTCGCTCAACAGCCTTGCCACCGTCCTTTCTAGGGCTTCGCTCAACCGCCTGATGTACCTGTCTTTCGGTATGTACCTGGCCGCCGGGTTATTGTTGCGCTGGAAATTTACCGGTCATCAACAATTGCTGGCCTTTCTTGTCACCGGCTTGGTGACATTCCGCATCTACCAGATGTCGGCCAAAGAGCGGGGCTATTATTTTTATTATTTCCTGGTAGACGGTTTGATGCTCTTTTCTGCCGGGGCTTCATTTTTGGCAAGTATTGTATAAATTGCCTGCTAAACCCATTTTATTTTATGGCCAAAGCAACCAGAAGCAAATCTATCTTACCTGCATCTTCGTATGAATTCCTCAGGAATTATATCAACAATCCATCGCCAACAGGTTTCGAAAGCAGCGGGCAAAAGCTGTGGATCGAATACTTACGTACACATGTAGACGAAATTTTTACTGACCCGTATGGTTCGGCAGTAGGCGTTATAAATCCGGCTGCTCCATTTAAAGTGGTGATAGAAGCCCATGCAGATGAGATCAGTTGGTTTGTTAATTACATTTCATCAGAAGGGTTAATTTACCTCAAAAGAAATGGTGGCGTCGACCACCAGATTGCCCCTTCAAAAAGGGTATTGATCCATGGTAAAAAAGGCCCGGTAAAAGCAGTTTTCGGCTGGCCCGCTATCCACACCCGTATCAATAACCCCGATGCTAAAGAACCTCAGCCTAAAGTTGACAACCTGTTCCTCGATTGTGGCGCACGCAATAAGAAAGAAGTGGAAGCACTTGGTATCCATATTGGTGCGGTAGCCACTTATGAAGAAGGGTACGATGAACTTGCCAATGGCTTTCTCATTGGCCGTGCATTCGACAACCGCATCGGCGGGTTTATGATTGCTGAAGTGGCACGCCTGCTGAAACAGAACAAAAAGAAACTTCCTTATGGTTTATATGTGGTGAATGCAGTGCAGGAAGAGATCGGGCTAAGGGGTGCAGAAATGATTGCCCGCAGGATAAAACCCGATGTTGCCATCATCACCGATGTAACGCACGACAG
>JBPOHG010000105.1:0-2695 GCA_052035835.1 Bacteroidota bacterium
TGGCACACCACATTTAAAAGGGTTTGGGAAGCTTATTCCATGTTTTTGTTTGTAGGTCTGGCATTGTTACTTATAGTTGCATTTGGTGTTTATTTTCATTGGCACCACCTGTATCATTGGTCTGATGAAGCTGGCGTTCAGGCAGATGCCATACTGAAAGGAAAATCTTCTTTTTTAAATAAAAATTGGTATTTATTCGGAACATTGATATTTGTTGGAACATGGGCTTTTTTCGCCAACAAATTAAGATCACTTTCTCTGGAAGAAGATAAAAGTGGCAATAATGCCTATTCACAACACAAAAAAATGCGGGTTTATGCTGCTGTATTTTTACCTATTATCGGATTTACCAGTGCTGCTATGCTGTGGCAATGGGTGATGAGCGTTGATGCACATTGGTACAGTACTTTGTTTGCCTGGTATTCTACGGCAAGCGCATTTGTATCAATGATTGCTTTGACAATTCTTCTTTTGATATTTCTAAAGTCAAATGGATATTACGGAGAAGTGAATGCAAATCATATTCATGATCTGGGTAAATTTTTATTTGCAATAAGTGTATTCTGGACATATCTTTGGTTTTCTCAGTTTATGTTGATTTGGTATGCAAATATTGGTGAAGAGACGATTTATTTCAGGGAGAGGTACGATAATTATCCTGTTTTATTTTTTGGTAACCTAATTATAAACTTTTTAGTGCCTTTCTTTATTTTAATGAGAAATGACACAAAACGAAAATTTGGATCTGTTAGTTTTGTTGCTATTGTGTGTGTTTTAGGGCATTGGATTGACTATTTTTTAATGATAAAGCCAGGCGCTTTGATTAATATGCAACATGCTGCAGGTGCAGGACATATTGATGCACATGGAGCAGAGGCAGGTCACGATATTGCAGCAAGTGGTTCAGGTCATGCTGCTGAACATGCTTCTGATTTTGTTGCTGGTTTTTCTATGCCTGGTTTGCTCGAAGTGGGAACATTTATTGGCTTTTTGGGTTTGTTTTTATTTGTAGCACTTACGATACTATCCAAATCAGCTTTAGTACCAAAAAATGATCCATACCTTGAAGAGAGTATTCATCATCATGTGATATAATAAACATTGTTAAACAATAAGAATAAATAATACAAATGACTTATTTCATAGCCTTAGCGATAATCGTTCTTCTGGCGGTTGTTGTGGTTCAAATAGGAAAACTAACAGAGCTTGCTGCCCGAATCAGAGGGGAAGAAGCCGTAGAAAGATCCAGTAATAATACACAAGGTGTTGCATTGGTAGTATTCATGGTGGTGTTCCTTGTCGGATGTGTGTGGTCTGCATTATACTACAAAAACAGTATGTTGGGTTATGGACCATTAACATCTGCTTCAGCACACGGATTTGAATTGGACCATATTTTTAATGTGACCTTATTTTTTACGGGAATAGTTTTTGTGATCACCCACATAGGACTTTTTTGGTACTCTTATAAATACAGGAGTACCGGAGGGCGAAAAGCAATATTTTTTGCCCACGATACCAAGTTGGAAATGATATGGACTGTAGTGCCTGCCATTGTAATGACTTATCTGGTAGCAAATGGTCTGATAGCGTGGAATAATATATTTCCAACCTTAACTTCTGAAGATAAGTATCTTGAAATTGAAGCTACGGGTTATCAGTTTGCATGGGATATAAGATATCCGGGTGCAGATGGTAAATTAGGTAATAAAGACTTCAGATTGATAGATCCTGCGGCAAACAGTCTGGGTATAGACTGGAATGATGAAGCTTCTGTGGACGATATTGTTCTGGGTGGTACGGATAAAATACTTCTGCCTAAAGATTCCACCATTAAAGTACGTAGTACTGCAAAGGATGTACTGCATAACTTTTACCTTCCACATTTCAGAGTTAAAATGGATGCCGTTCCTGGTTTACCAACATCATTTATATTTACTCCGGTTAAAACCACCCAGGAGTTCAGAGAACAATTGAGTAAGTATCCTGAATGGCAGGTACCTGCTGATCCAGCTGAACCTAATGGCAAGCGAAAGTGGGAAACATTTGAATACGAATTGGCTTGTGCAGAACTTTGTGGTAAAGGGCATTATTCAATGCGCAGGGTCATAGAAGTAGTCAGTAGAGAAGAATTTGATACCTGGTTGGCAGGACAAAAGCCTTTTTACGCTACAAATATCAGAAATACAACCAAAGATCCATGGGCGGGTAAAAAGTTATTTGATTATGAGATCAAAGCCCGTGGTTTTGAGTTGAGATCCGCAGTGGCAAAATATGTTGATGATACAACCGGTACTATGGGTAATGTGATCAACCTGGATCACGTATTTTATGTTTCCGGTTCGTCAGACCTGAATGGCGAGTTATCAAAACATGAGTTGGATAATTTGGCGACGCTTATGGGCAAATTTCCAAAATTAAAGGTCGAATTGGCAGGACATACCGACAATGTGGGTGATGCAGCAGCAAACATGACACTTTCGGTGGACAGATCAAGTAAAGTAAAAGCATATCTGGTGGATAAGGGAGTGAGTGCAGATAGATTGGTAGCAAAGGGTTATGGACAGAATCAACCTCTGGACTCCAATGATACACCGGAAGGAAAACAAAAAAACAGAAGAACTGAACTTAGAATAATTTCTAAATAACAATTTAAAATTTAATGCTAAATGGCAAATGTTAATGTTCAAGAAGA
>JBPOHG010000187.1:0-3532 GCA_052035835.1 Bacteroidota bacterium
ATTTTTAAGTGTTGTAACGAACTTCTTCACAGAATTAATTCAATTTAATTGGTTTCGCTAAAAAGTAAAAGACGCATTTACATGCGTCGTACAAATATCGGGTATTTATTTCACTATTTCTACAGACCCGCCTGCAGCTTCAATCGCTGCCTTGGCTTTTGCACTTATAGCGTGCACTTTGAAAGCGAAACTACCTTTCAGTTCACCGTTACCCAGGATTTTCACACTGTCTGTTTGACCGATCAGGCCATTTACATACAGGTTCTGCAAACTGAATTCTGTGATACCGTATTTTTCAGCGTAATGATCAACCTGTCCGATATTGATCACTTTATATTCTACACGATTGATATTGGTAAATCCGCGTTTTGGGATCCGGCGCTGGATTGGCATCTGGCCCCCTTCATGTGCTTTCTTGCTCTTGTAACCTGCACGGCTTTGTCCGCCCTTGTTACCTTTTGTAGATGTACCACCTTTACCACTTGCCTCACCACGTCCTAAACGCTTTTCCTTGTGAGTTGCGCCTTTCGCAGGCTTCAAAGAATGTAATTTCATATTGAGTTGATTTTATACTTACGGGGAATCGCCCCTCGCTTTTGATAAATTAGATTACTAAATAATCCGCTGAATGGCCGATTATTTCTAAGCTTCTTCCACTTTTACCAGGTGCTGAACTTTGGTAACCATACCCAGGATCTGGGGAGTGGCTTCTACTTCAACAGTGGCATTTAGTTTTTTCAATCCCAGTGCAATCATTGTACGCTTTTGGCGTTCGGGCCTGTCGATTACACTTTTAACCTGGGTTACTTTAATTTTTTTCATAAACTGATTCATTAGTGTTTAGCGTTTAAGTTGCTCCGTTATGCGCTTTCTACGCAGCGGGTCCTTTTCACCAAACGATATTATCCATTGAATACTTTCTTCAAAGAAACGTTCCTTGTTTTAGAAACTGATACCGGCTCACGTAATGAAGCAAGCGCCTTGATCGTTGCTTTAACCACATTGTGTGGGTTAGCAGAACCGAGGTTTTTCGCCAATACGTCGGTGATACCAGCCGACTCCAACACGGCACGCATGCTACCTCCGGCAATTACACCGGTACCATGAGCGGCTGGCTTAATGAGTACTTTAGCGGCACCTTCTTTGGTTAACTGGTCGTGCGGAATTGTTCCGTGCATTACAGGAACCTTGATGAGGTTCTTCTTGGCATCTTCAATACCTTTGGTAATTGCTTCCTGAACTTCTTTCGCCTTACCCAAACCGTGCCCTACTACGCCGGCTTCATTGCCTACCACAACCAGTGCCGAGAAACTGAATGCACGACCACCTTTGGTTGTTTTAACCACACGGTTAATGGCAACCACTTTCTCTTTTAATTCGAGGTCACCGGCCTTCATCTTATTTACAATTGCGTTTGACATTTACTCTATTTGATAGTTGAAATTTATTGTTTGTTGTACGGCCCCGATTAAAAATCAAGTCCGGCCTCCCTTGCACCTTCAGCAACCGCTTTAATTCGGCCATGGTATACATAACCGCTGCGGTCGAATACCACCTGCTTAAGGCCCAGCTCAACAGCTTTCCTGGCGATGGCTTCACCCACCATTTTACTTTTCTGGATCTTCGGCGCTTTTTGTGCACTGATATCTTTCTGCCTGGATGAAGCAGCGGCGATGGTTACGCCATTGGTATCATCAATCAATTGTGCATAGATATCAGCATTGCTCCTGAATACAGTGAGGCGTGGCTTGGATGCAGAACCGCTGATTTTTTTGCGGATGCGGTACCTGATCTTTTGTCTTGCGCTTGTTTTGTTGTTCATCGTTTTTATTTTTTATTCCCCGATACTGCCGGGAAATTCATTTAACAATTGTTCAATTAAGCTGTCAGTTATTATTTACCGGCTGACTTACCTGCTTTCCTCCTCAACACTTCACCTACAAATTTCACTCCTTTACCTTTGTATGGTTCTGGCTTACGCAGGCTGCGGATCTTGGCACAAACCTGGCCAAGCAGTTGCTTATCGATACTTTCGAGGGTAATGATCGGGTTCTTACCTTTTTCCTGTGCTGTTGCTACTTTCAATTCTTTTGGAATTTCGAACAGGATGTTATGGGAATAACCGAGCGACAAATCAAGGATATTTCCCTGGTTAGCGGCTTTGTAACCCACACCCACCAATTCAAGTTCTTTTTTATAGCCTTCCGTAACACCTTTTACCATGTTCCCGATAAGTGCACGGTACAAACCATGCATAGAACGGTGGCGGATCTGATCTGTTGGGCGAGAGAACAATACAGTATTGTCTTTAACTTCAACCGTGATGTCCCTGTCAATTGCCTGCTTCAGTTCTCCTTTCGGGCCTTTTACGGTGATGATATTATCACTGCCAACAGTAATCGATACTCCTGATGGAACTTCTACCGGCTTTCTTCCTATACGACTCATTTTCTTAATTTGAAAATTTAAAAAATTGGT
Source organism: Bacteroidota bacterium (assembly GCA_052035835.1). GTDB lineage: Bacteria > Bacteroidota > Bacteroidia > Chitinophagales > Chitinophagaceae > Ferruginibacter. The sequence goes on from JBPOHG010000187.1 coordinate 2,479, forward strand.
TTGTTTGAAAATGTGGTTTGCTACGGTCAGCCATGTATAGAAGGCTTAAGGTAACTATTGCTGCGGGAAGGAACCATTTTCAATTCCGGCCCGTATTGCATTCATTAGAAAATGTTGCAGAGTACTTCTCCTCCAACATTCTGTGCTTTTGCTTCTTTATCGGTCATTACTCCTTTTGAAGTAGAGATGATAGAGATACCAAGGCCATTACGTACACGCCTGAAATCTTCTGGCTTTGCATAGGTACGCAATCCCGGGCGGCTGATTCTTTCGAGGCTCTGGATCACAGGCAGTTTGGTTGATGCATCATATTTCAAAGCGATTTTAATCACCCCCTGCTTGTTATCATCCTCAAATTTATATTTCAGAATATATCCTTTATCGTACAGAATTTCGGTAATACGCTTCTTCAGGTTGCTCGCAGGGATTTCCACGATGCGGTGATTTGCCATCTGTGCGTTGCGAATTCTCGTTAAGTAATCTGCAATTGGATCAGTAACCATTGTTATTTGCTGTTAATTGATTTAAATAATTTATTACAATGCGATATCCGGGTTTGTATTGTTGTGCTGAATGGGTGAAAGGCCTAAGCCTGTAAACCTGGTTCAGCATTTCTTTACCAACTGGCTTTTGTCACCCCGGGAATTTTACCAGCCAGTGCCATATCGCGGAACTGGTTACGGCTGATTCCGAAGTGGCGCATGAAACCTCTCGGACGGCCTGTAAGCTGGCACCTGTTCTTCAAACGTACAGGTGAAGCATTTTTTGGCAACAGATCGAGCGCTGCATAGTTTCCTTCAGCTTTTAATGCTGCCCTTTTTTCTGCATACTGGGCAACCATTCTTTCTCTTTTTGCCTGCCTGGCAGTGATTGATTTTTTAGCCATATCTTAATTTTCAGATTTTTTTACATTTTTAAATGGCATTCCCAATTCCTTCAGTAATTCATACGCTTCTTCGTTGGTAGTAGCGGTGGTTACGAAAGTGATATCCAGGCCAGTGATTTTATTCACTTTATCGATATCGATTTCAGGGAAAATGATTTGTTCGGTTAC
>JBPOHG010000313.1:0-25567 GCA_052035835.1 Bacteroidota bacterium
ATGCCATTAACATTATAAGATATGATGCGCATGTTCATTTTTTTAGAATGATAAATGTAACTAACCACATTCAAATGTAGAAATGAGCGACCCACTAATTTAATAACACCACGTAAACTAACAACGATTATTGGCCTTGAAGTTTTCTATTAAAATCGGCCTGGTAATGATCACCAATGGGAAGATAATTGCCAGAGATGATTACCCTGTTCTTTTCGATAAAACTGATCTTGTCGAAAGCAATGATGTAGGATTTATGTATACGGATGAAATTTTTTACCGGAAGTTTTTCCTGTAAGTTTTTTAATGATTCCAGCGTCAGTATTTTTCCCTGGCAGACGGTATGAACGGCAATGTAATCCCTGAGGGCTTCCAGGTATAATATATCCTGTAAGGAAACCCTGATGAGACGGTACTCACTTTTAATAAAAATAGCTCCGGGACTTTCGGCTGCTGATCCTGCTTCATACTGCCCTGCTACTTTTTGTATGGCTTTTTGAAAGCGTTCTTTCGAGAATGGTTTGAGCAGGTAGTCAACTGCATCATGTTCAAAACCATCCAGTGCATAATCGGGATATGCGGTGGTTAAAACGATTTTGCAGGCATTGGCTGCAATTTTCATAAACTGAATGCCCGTTAGCTCGGGCATTTGTATGTCGAGTAATACCAGGTCAATTTTCTTTTCCTGCACCAGCTTCAATACATGAAACACATCAGCGCCTTCATAACAAATATCCAATCCGGGTGTTTGCAGGGCATAATCCGATAACAATGCAACAGCCAGGGGTTCATCATCTAAAATTGCCGTCCTTATCATGTAAGTTGTATTTGCAAATGTATGTTGAACTGGGTATTGGTTTGTGTAATGTTGAGTTCGTGTTTGCCTTCGTAAAGCAGTTGCAGCCTTCGCTTTACATTGTGTAACCCAATCCCCCCGTCTTTGTCTTTTTGTGTGTTTGAAATTTTATTGCAAACATAAAAATGGAGGAATTGATGATCCATCACTAGCCGTATTTGCAAGGGCAGTTGCGGATCAGTAACATCGCCATGTTTGAAAGCATTTTCCACAAATGGAATGAGCAGGTAGGGTGTGATCTGAAATTCCCCGCTTAGATTTTCTTCGGTTGCCTGTATGAATACAGGGGCATCGAACCTTAGTTTTTGTAAACTGATAAAATGATGAATATACTCCCATTCTTTTTGTACCGGGATCAATGGCTGGTTTTCATACAGCATAAACCTCATCAGTTCACTCAGGGTTAGGATCGCTGAAGGGGTTTGAGGGTGACTGCGGTAGCTCAATGAATAAATATTGTTCAGAGAGTTGAATAGGAAATGCGGACTAATTTGCGAACGGAGGAATGATAATTCTGCTTCTTTTTGTTGCTGCACCAATAAAGCTTCTTTTTTTCGGGAGCTAACCTGGTAGTCGATCATAAAAACAAAAACCCCCATCAGCAGGTATAAGCCTGCATAATAAATATTATCAAGAATATAATATACAATCGTTGTATTTGGATTGTAATTCCTTTCCCCGATGGTGGCAGGTAAAATAATTTCTTCTATACAATACCTGAAAAAAATAAATGCCACTCCTGTTAGTATGATTCCAACGGATAATAGAAAATATTTTTTGCTGATATAAAATTTCCAGAACAGCCATCTGCATGTGATTAACATCAACGCAATATAGGCTACATGTACAAGCGTGAACAACGAAAACAGTTCGTTCAGCTTAATTGTTCGCTGGTATTTGATATAATTAATGATATCAATACCCCAGCAAAGCATAAATATGATGGCAGCATATAATATCCATCGTTGCTTCCGGCTCATGCTGCTAAGATATTCAACAATGGGTATTGGCTAATGGTTTGTCTGCAAACACTGCCTATTTATCTGCAAATGGGTTTGGCCTGAAAGAAAGTTTTTTGCAGACAAATCCGCCATCATTGCAGATTGTATTTTTTACAGGCATCACAAAGCCGGATGTTTGAAAAAAATACGAACATGAAAAAACAATTCTTAGCTGTATTGCTTCTTTTCTTTTCCATCATTTTGCAAGCACAAAAAGTAAACTGGAACAAACTTCATCGTTTACATGCTGATAAGATCCTACTATCCGGCAGCCGGCAACCCACCAAAGTATTGCTGGTTGGAAGCTTTCATTTTGGGTACCCCAACCTGGATGGCCATAAAACAGATTCATCTAAGTTCATTGATGTGAAATCGGTACAGCGGCAGGCAGAGATCCAGGAACTGGCAGATGTCATCAAGCGGTTTAAGCCTACCCGGGTTTATGTAGAAGCCTGGAACCCCGAATTTCATGATTCTCTATATGCAGAATACCTGGCCGGTAAATACAAACTTGGGCGCAATGAAGTTTACCAATTGGGGTACCGGGTGGCTGCTCAAATGGGCCATAAAAAAGTGTACCCGGTAGACGCAACAAATTTTGCGTCGGAAAACTATGAGCGCTTTCCCTGGATAGATAGTCTGTGGAATGTAAAGAATGGTACCGATACGATACGGGATCAATACTGGAGTAAAATGTATGACAAATTTTATAACGCCGGTGATTCTGTAGAAACAACGCTAACCATGCTGGAAAATTTTTTGTTGATGGCCGAACCGTCTACCTTACGGAGAATGCATGGGCACTACCTTGCAAGCGGGTTCAATACACAGGCAAACAATGGTCCGGATATGTTAGCCATGTGGTGGTATAGCCGTAACCTGCGGATCGTTAATAATATACTCAATACAAAACCTGCTGCAGATGACCGTATCATGATACTCATTGGCAATGGGCATGTACCCATTATGAAGCATTGTTTTGAATCTTCTCCGGAATTTGAATTGGTGGAACTGAAATCCCTCTTGAAATAAGTATAGCCAGGTTCAATGGCTGCTACTCAAGTATGGGGCGCAGCCATTTTTCTGCTTCTTCCAGCGGCATATTTTTTCGCTTCGCATAGTCTTGCAGTTGGTCACGCTCAATTTTTCCCACACCGAAATATTTACTTTCAGGGTGTGCAAAGTACCAGCCACAAACCGAGGATGCCGGATACATGGCAAGGGATTCGGTTAAATGAATTCCGGTTGCAGCTTCGCCACCCAGCAGTTTAAACAATTTATATTTTTCTGTGTGATCGGGGCAGGCGGGATAACCGGGCGCAGGCCTGATGCCCTGGTACATTTCTTTGATCAGTTCTTCATTGCTCAGATGTTCCTCTTTTGCATAGCCCCACCATTCGGAGCGGGTTCTGAAATGAAGCAATTCGGCAAAAGCTTCCGCTAACCGGTCGGCAAGTGCCTGAAGGATTATCTTGTTATAATCATCATGGGCTGCTTCAAATTTTTTGATATGTGCCTCAATTCCCTGGATGCTTACAGAAAAAGCGCCGATATAATCTGGTTGATGGGGGTGAATGAAATCGGCCAGGGATAAATTAGGTTGGCCGGGAGCTTTTTTTGCCTGCTGCCGCAAAAATTCAAGGGAGATGTTTTCTTTACCGTTTTGTACCAGCAGGGAATCGGCGCCTGTTTTGTTAACTTCCCAGAAGCCTGCCACAGCTTTTGCTGAAAGCCATTCTTCTTCGATGAGTTGTGCCAGTAATTTTTTTGCGTCGTGGAAAAGTTTGGTGGCTTCAACCCCAATGACGGGGTCGGTGAGCAGTTGCGGGAATTTCCCATGCATTTCCCAAGCTATAAAGAATGGTTGCCAGTCGATATAGGCTGCAATTTCTTGCAGGGGGTATTGGTTAAATGTACGGGTACCGGTAAAAGTAGGGGCAACAGGGTGGTAGGTTTCCCAATGGATGGTGGCCCCATTTTGTTGTGCCTCTTCAAATGACAGCGTTTGGCGAATAGATTTTTTATTGCCAAAGTCCTGGCGCAATTGCTGGTATTCAGTTGAAATACCTTCTACAAAAGATGGTTTTTGGTCTTCCGATAATAAACTACCGGCAACGGTTACACTCCTTGATGCATCCAGCACGTGTACCACCGCATTGTCATATTCGGGGGAAATTTTCACAGCAGTATGCATCCTGCTGGTAGTGGCACCTCCAATCAGAAGAGGGGTATTCATTTTTAAGCGCTTCATCTCCCGGGCAATGTGTACCATTTCGTCGAGTGATGGCGTTATGAGGCCACTGAGCCCGATGATGTCGGCCTGGTGTTTCCTAGCTTCCGATAAAATTTTATCAGCAGGAACCATAACACCCAGGTCAATGATTTCATACCCGTTGCACCCCAGTACCACACCAACAATATTTTTACCGATATCATGTACATCGCCTTTTACTGTAGCGAGTAAGATTTTGGAGGGGCCTTTTTCATCGGCTGATTGATTTCCCGAATTGTTGAGCTGCCTGTCAATTTTTTCCTGTTCAATATAGGGGGTTAATACAGCCACTGCTTTTTTCATTACCCGGGCGCTTTTCACAACCTGTGGCAGGAACATTTTTCCCGCACCAAACAGGTCGCCAACGATGTTCATTCCATCCATCAACGGCCCTTCAATAACGTCTAGTGGCCGCGGGTATGATAGCCTGGCTTCTTCGGTATCTGCATCAATATAATCTGTAATACCATGTACCAATGCATGCGCCATCCTCTTTTCTACCGGTTCATTTCTCCAGCTTTCATCCTTAACGGTTTCTTTGCCTTTTGCTTTTACTGTTTCAGCAAAAGCGATTAGTTTTTCGGTAGCGCCATTGTCGTCATTGTTCCTGTTGAGGACTACATCTTCACAAAGTGATTTGAGGGTGGGTTCAATTTCATCATAAATCACGAGCTGGCCGGCATTTACGATACCCATATCCATGCCTGCTTTAATGGCGTGAAAGAGGAATACACTATGAATTGCTTCTCTTACGTGGTCGTTTCCCCTGAATGAAAACGACACATTGCTAACACCGCCACTCACTTTTGCAAGTGGCATGCGCTTTTTGATTTCCCGTGTTGCTTCAATAAAATCAACTGCATAATTATTATGTTCTTCGATACCGGTGGCAATCGCAAAAATATTAGGATCGAAGATGATGTCTTCAGGAGAGAACCCTACTTCTTCTGTAAGGATTTTATATGCCCTTTCACAGATCGATACTTTTCTGTCTTTGGTATCGGCCTGCCCAATTTCATCAAATGCCATTACAATAACGGAAGCGCCAAAACTCTTACATATCAATGCCTGTTCTATGAATTTGGTTTCGCCTTCTTTCAATGAAATGGAATTAACTATGCACTTTCCCTGAACACATTTCAAACCAGCTTCTATGATTTCAAACTTGCTGCTGTCGAGCATAACCGGTATTTTGGCAATGTCGGGTTCTGCTTGCAGCAGGTTAAGGAATGTCGTCATCGCCTGCACGCCATCCAGCAGGGCATCATCCATATTAATGTCGAGTACCTGGGCGCCATTTTCTGCCTGTTGCCTTGCTACAGATAAAGCCTCTTCATAGAGGTTTTCCCTGATCAGCCGGGCAAATTTTTTACTACCGGTAACGTTTGTACGCTCTCCAACATTTACAAAGTTTGTTTCGGGGCGTATAATCAATGGTTCAAGCCCGCTTAGCCTCAGGTATGGTTTGATGTGTATTGTTTCGGGTGTCATCTGAATTCTTTTGCTGGACAATCTTATACCAGTTCTTTTTCAATCACTGGCAATGACCTTGGTTTATATGATTTCACTTCTTCGGCGATATGCCTGATATGGTCGGGGGTAGTGCCACAGCAACCACCCACAATATTTACAAAACCTTCTTTGGCCCATTCTTCAATGATATGCGCCGTTTCATGGGGTTGTTCATCATACTCGCCAAATGCATTGGGCAACCCTGCATTTGGGTATGCGGAAGTATAACATCCGGCAATAGACGAAAGTTCTTCGATGTGCGGCCTCATTTCACTGGCGCCCAGCGCACAATTCAATCCGATGCTTAATGGGTTGGCATGCAAGACCGAAATATAAAAGGCTTCGAGGGTTTGCCCGCTAAGTGTCCTTCCACTGGCATCTGTGATGGTGCCGCTGATCATGACCGGTAGTTCGGGTTTATTTTCTTCCCTGAAATATTTTTTGATTGCATAAATGGCGGCTTTGGCATTGAGGGTATCAAAAATGGTTTCTACCAACAGGATATCTACCCCACCTTCAACAAGGCCCTTTACCTGTTCGAGATACGCTGCGGCAACTTCGTCAAAAGTTACAGCCCTGTATCCGGGATTATTTACATCCGGTGAAAGCGACAGTGTTTTATTCAATGGCCCGATGGCGCCCGCAACAAACCTTGGCCGTGAAGGATCTTTCAACGTATATTCATCTGCAGCTTTTCTTGCACATGCTGCTGATGCTACATTCATTTCGTACGCAACTGACTGCATATCATAATCGGCTTGAGCAATGCTGGTGCTGCTGAAAGTATTGGTTTCAATGATATCGGCGCCTGCGTCGAGGTATTGGCGATGGATGTCGGTAATGATGCCGGGTTGGGTAATGCTGAGCAGGTCATTATTGCCTTTTACATCTTTGTGCCAGCCTGTAAAACGTTCTCCCCGGTAGTCGGCTTCGCTTAATTGATAGCGTTGTATCATTGTGCCCATGGCCCCGTCGATAATAAGAATACGTTCATTCAGTAATTCCCTGATATTCTTCATTGCATTGTATTTAGCAAAAATAAAAATGGTAACAGGTGTTGCCTATGGCTGATCTTGCTAAACTGATAAACGATTTCCGGATGCGTGAAGCTTGTAGGAAGGCGATTCGTTTATTAGTTCAATTGCTGATCAGCCGGGGTTGAACAATAAACAAATCCGCCCCGTTAGGGGGCAAAATTAATACAATAAAGCCGTAACACAAAATGTTACGGCTGTATAGAACGCATGAAACAATGCAGGAGATTGGCGGATCATTGGATTTTAAAACGGGTAGCAACGGCACTATAACCTGCTAAACTGTAACCGGTCGTCCTGGGCAGGATTATCATCTTTTAATTTGATTGAATTGCTTGTTTTTTCCTCGATGAGCCAATCGTCGTTGAGCTCAGACATGAATGGGTCGGTACCAAAGCTGATGACCAGCTTGCTGCTTGTTTGGCTCCAGGTGCCGGTAATGGTGTTTGTACCGTTCGCGGCTGTTAACTGGCCATTGCTGTTGAAGCTGAAAGTATATCCGGCAAAATCAGCCGTTTCATCTGTATTATCAAAGTAGTAACTAATTCGCCAGCTTCCATCAATGCTGTTCGGCTGATTTACGATATTGGTGGCATCTTCACTTTTAGAGCAGGATGCCAGCAGGATGGTACCACATAATGCAACCAGGAAGATCCGGGATAAAGACAGTGTTTTTTTCATTGTTGTAAATTTTCGTGGTGATCAACAACTCAAATTTGCAACAGGAATGCTATGAAAAAAATCAATACTTACCGAACGGGCATTTTTGGGTGCTGAGCCGGTATTTGTACATTAAACCCCATCGTCGAGCCAGGTTTTAAAACTCGCCGATCGTTCTGTACTTACCACTGTTTCATGTTTGGTAGGAGGTTTTAATTTGATCAAAACACGGCCTTTGGTATAGGAGAACATTTCTGCAATGGAAGTGATGGAAATGATGAACTGCCGGTTGATCCTGAAAAAACGTGCCGGGTCGAGAAGGTGCTCCAACTGGTCTAAATTAAAATCAACAACATATCGCCGCCCTTCCAATGTGCACATAAAATTCGTTTTGTCTTCTGTATAAAAATAAGCGATCTCTTCTGTGTTGATTGTTTTGATATGCTCCCCGTATTTTACTACAAACCTGTTTTTATAAGTTTGTGGCTTGTTGCTATAAGCCTCCATTAGTTTATTAATGTCAAAAGAAGGGGCAGGGGATTTAAGTTTATTGTATTTACTGATGGCAGCCTGCAGGTTGTCTTTTTTCAAGGGCTTTAAAATGTAATCAATGCTGTTCACTTTAAAAGCATCAATGGCATACTGGTCGTATGCAGTTGTGAAAATTACCGGGCAAACAGGTTCCACTTCTTTGAAAATCTCGAAACTGGTGCCATCTGATAATTGAATATCAGAAAAAATGAGGTCGGGGGTTTTATTGGATGTAAGCCATTCGATACCGGCAACCACTGTTTCAATGGTGCCGAGCAACTCGGCGGTATCATCAATTTCCCGGATCATTTTAAACAGCCGCTTTGCTGCGGGTTCTTCATCTTCAATGATTAGAATTTTTAACATACTAGGTTTTTAATAGTGGAAGTGATACAATAAAATATTGGTTGGTTTCTATAACGTTTACTTTTCTATTGCTGAGCAGGTTATAGCGGTTGATAATGTTTTGTAAGCCCATCCCGGCACCGGCCTGTTTACTAAACCTTGGGTTGATATTATTTTTCACCAGCAATTGTTCTGCATTGTCTATTTCGAGCGATATGGTCAATTTTTTTTCTTTTGATACGGTATTGTGCTTAATAGCGTTTTCGGTAAGCAGCTGCAATGTAAGCGGCGGTATAGCATAATACTGCTTTTTTTCCTCGGGTATTTGAATATCCAGCTCCAGTTGTGAACCATACCGTTTGCGCTGCAACTGGAAATAATTTTCGAGCAAGTTGACCTCTTCCTTCAGTGATATCACTTCTTTGTCCCGGTAATTGATAATATCCCTGAAAAAATCCGATAACTGCTCTGCGTATTCAACAGCCATCTGAGGGTCGTCTTCTATAGTGGAAATAAGGGTATTGAAACTATTGAAAAGAAAATGCGGGTTTACCTGTGTACGCAAAACTTCAAACTGTACCTGTATTTTTTCCTGCCTCAGCCGTTCCATTTTTTTGAGTTCTTTTTCCCTGTTCCTGATATACCAGTAAAGAAGCCCTCCGGTAATAAATAAACATAGCGCCATAAACCAGTATTCCCGGTAAAACGCCTTTCTTATTACAAAGGAATAACCTGCTTCACTGGCATTGCTGAAATTTTTATTGAGGGATGCACGGATGCGGAAGCGGTATTTTCCCGGGCTTAGCTTTGGAAAATTTTTGCTCCTATCCCTGGTCGTTATCCAACTACTGTCTAGGCCTTCGAGCTGGTATTGATAGTACACTTTATCAGGATTGGTATAGTATAATCCCGTAAAGTTGAACGTAAAATTATTTTCGTCGTGTGCAAATGAGTGCCTGCTGGTATCCCCGATATCGTCTAAGAACAATTGCACCGATTCAATGAGGGCTTTTGGGGTATGTGAAGCAAAGGAAGGTTGCGTAAAGGCCAGGATACCCCTGGTAGTGCTAACCAGGATATTTCCTGCGCTGTCGATGTTGGCTGCTCCCAGGTCTTCGGCATTCACAGTGCCAATCCCGGGATTGTTGTGCAGGTAGGAAATATTGCCTGTTTTGGGATCAAGGATATCCAATCCGGCTTTATTTACAATAATAATATTGCCGTTGCCATCTGTTGTAAGCACCGAAATGTGCAAGTCGCTTAATCCTTCTTTCAACCCGAAATTGCTGAATGTTTTCCCGTCGAAACGATAGACGCCTGCACTTGCGGTACTAAACCAGATATGCCCCGATTTATCTTCGGTGATGGAATAAATATGGTCATCTTTTAACAGGTTTTTTTCGTGGTAATAAGTGTACTGCCCATTTTGGAGCATGGTTAAGCCGTTGCCGTCTGTTGCAAACCAGAGCCTGTTCCTGCTGTCCTGGAAAATATCATAAATGTAGTTGGTGCCTGTACTTTTATTATCATAGTTGCTGAACTGGTAAGGGTTAAAAAGGTCGTGATTGCTCTCATTGAGCACGATTTGCATAGAACCCTGCAGGCTGCTGATATAAATATTGTTTCCGTTGCCATTGATGGAGAGTATACCTGCATCTTTAAATACCGGGTTTTCGTCAAATACACGAAACCTGAAATTTACCGGGTTCACCATAAAAATACCTTTGCCCATGGTACCTACCCAAATGTTGTTGTAAGCATCCTGGTAAAGTGCAGTGATGTCTGTTTTTTCGGTTACCCCTGGTAGTGAGATCAGCTTATCAGCGTCAGATTTATCTTTTCCGTTGAACCTGATCAACCTGTTTTGCTGGTCATTGGCCCATAATACCCCGTTTTTCTCAGCAAGGATAGCATGTACATGTTCAAATACCGGGTTTCCTGGAATTGGAGTGAGCTGCAGAGATTCCCCTGGTGTACGAACGAGCCCCCATGTTGGGGAAGTTAACCATACATTGCCCTGCTGGTCTACTTCCAACGAGTTAATATCCCTTCCGGTTTGATTCAGTCCGATGGTATCGGTAGTTCCATTGATCAAATCATAAGATAACAAACCATTTCCACGAGTGGCAATCCATAATTTTTTATTGATCGGCAGCATGCTGTTCACCTCTCCATAGGGCCAGTTATGGGTGGCTGGTGGCACATCAATGGTGCCAGTAGCATGACGGTAATGGCAAAACCCTTTTTCCTGGAGGCCAATCCAGAAATTGTCATTTCCTGCCGTAGTAATACCGGTGATTATGTAATCGGGCAGCCCGTTGCGTGTACCGATGACTGTTATATCAATCTTTCCGCTGTTGGGGTGACAAATATTCAGCCCCTGGTCGGTACCGGCAATGATATCGCCATTTTTTGCCAGTGCCAGTGCATTCACATGTAAATCACTTAAGCCGTTTTCTTCATTTAAAAGATACAGGTGGTTGTTTTTATGGTAGTAAACCCCTTCGCCGGCAGTAGCAAACCATATTTGCTGGTTATTATCCTGCACAAATGCAGTGATCCTTTTTCGGGGCGTTCCTTCTTCGGGATTATAGTAAATCAGTTTATTGGAGATGACATGTGCAATCCGTCCGCTGCGAAAGCCAACCCAGGTTTTTTGCTGGTTGTCTTCAAAAATTGCAGTAACAGTATCGGTATAGTCTTTATTGTTAAAGTAAACAGGATTGAAACGTTCCCCGTCGAATTTGTAAAGGCCGTTGTCGGAACCAACCAGCAGGTATCCATTCCTGTTTTTGTACAGGCAATTGATACGTATGCTTTTTTTATCTTTTTCGAGCGGGAAATATTGATAACCGGGAAATTGGGCATAAACAGGTATGCCATACATCAGGAGAAAAACAATCAGCAGGTTCCTGGTAGCAATATTGATCATGATGCAGCAAGCTCGGCTTTAACTTCAACTTTTATTTCGGAAGCGAGTTTTTCATGTACAACCTTTGGGATAGGGATGTTGTGCTCTGCCAGCAACACTGTAAAGTTAGATTGCAGGCTAATCACCCCTTCTTTAACTGTGAGAGCTGCTTTGATGATTCGTTCCTGTGTAATGCCGTGCACGGTGAGATTGCCCTTGGCCCTCACCGAATACGTGCCATCTCTTGAAAGGTCGAGGTCTTCAATGATTTTTCCGCTGAATGACGCAGTGGGGTAAACGCTGGTCTCCATATAGTTTTCATTGAAATGTTCTTTTTGCAATGGGCTGTTAAAGCCATTAAAAGAACTGATTTTAACAACAAAGGCGAAGCTTTTCTTAGCTACATCAAATTTCCCTTTTAATTCCTTGCTGTTGGCTGTAATCAGCTCCAGGGGCGCATCCGACCTAAAATCTATTTCACCCGATGTAATACTGAATAGCTGCGCTTGCCCTTGCAGGCAGATGGTCATTAGTACAAAGTATAGCAGTTTTTTCTTCAGCATAGTTCTTAAGAATTGTACAACAAGATACTGAGAAATTATATCTTGTCATATTACATCCGTTTGTTTTACCATCCTGTTAACGGCGCTTGCCAACTGTAAATACACGTGAAATATTAAATCCAAAATAAATATCACCCTTGCCCCATTCCCCTGTTGTTTCTCCAATGAAAGTGCGTTCACTCATTCCCTGCGAATTGGTAAAGTGCAATTGAAAAACGTGGCCGCCAGTTTCTATGTCAAACCCAATCGACAGCGAGTTGGTTGTGCCGGGCGCTTTATAGTCGGGATGTAAATAATAGTATTCTACATTAAAACTCATACGCTTCGATAATTTCTGCCTGCCCCCGATACCCAATGCATAGGTATCATTTGATTCATTCGCTGTTTTTACCAGGTTGCGATGAAGGAAAGTAGGCATTACCTGCAATGAAGTGCCTTCCGAAAACTTTCTACCGATGATGAGCTGGTGCGAAAAGAAAAGCCGCGAAGTAAAATAATTTTTCCTGTTCGGGTCTTCAAATTTCAATGTTTTCAAAGCGATGGTTGGTACATAACTAAGCGTAACCGGCATTTTCCTTTTGCCTGTACTCTGGCGAAGCATCTTGAGTTTAAAAAATGCATCGAATGTTTTTTGAAAAGTACTCCTGCCCAGGCCTACCATCAGGTAATTGGTAATACCGTAATCGAGCCCCATCCGCATCGTGGCATTGTCGAGGCCGAATAATTCATATCCACCCGCATTGAGTTTTCCAAAACGGTGTGAAATTTTTACATCCAGTACACCTTTCGCAACATTTTCAACGGTATGGCCATTGATGAGGCGGGTGGTTTTAAAAGTTGCCGTAGCATAGTTGGTGATGCTTTTTGCATCGCCCATGACCTCATTTTCGAGTTGCGACATGAGGTCGGTGGTATCGGTTTGTGCAGTTGCTTTTGCGAGCAAAAAGCAGCTTGCCATTACCGTGAGTACAATTATTTTTAATGGATTCCGCATGTTGCTTGATTACATTTTTTGGTCGTAGCTGCAGGCCACTTTAATTTCAACCGATTCGGCTATATTGTCTTTTACCAATTTGGGGATGCTGATATTATAGTCGGCCAGTTTCACAAAAAATTTGGCGTCTGCTGAAATCTTTCCACCCTTAATGGTAATGGTTCCGGTGGTACTTACTTTTTTGGTCACCCCATGCATGGTTAGGTCACCACTTACTGTTACATTGTACATGCCATCGGTTGTGAATGAAACCTTGCTGATATCTGCCACGGCTCCTTTAAATGTGGCTTTTGGAAATTTATCGCTTTCCATATAGTTTTCATTGAAATGCTCTTCCATCAACGCTTTTTCAAAATGAAAACTTTTAATAAGTACTGAGAACTGCAGGTCTCCATTTTGTGTGTTTAGCACGCTCATTACCTGGTTGTTGTCGGCATTGATATTTTCCAACGATGCTTTGGAGAAAAATGAAATGTTCCCATTTTTAGTATAATATTTTTGGGCCTGGCTTGCAGCAGCAAATAACAGGAGTGAGGCGAAGGATACAATTAACTTTTTCATGGTCTTTATTTTTACTGTTGAATGATTTAATTATTAGGGGCGCCGGCATCTATCCAGCATTTTATTTTGGCGGCTTCAGCCGGAGTTAATGGGCCGGTAGGGGGCATTGTTTTATCAACCACTGCACGTGTATTGATCCTGTCTTTTTTGCCACTCATTTGAGCATGGCTTTGTAGGATCACCCCTCCGGAGGCACCACTTGCATCATGGCATCCCGGGATCGCACATTTACTGATGATTAGGGGTTGCACTTCGGCGGCAAAACCCGATTGAACAGTTGTACAGTCAACCGGAGTGGTGCTTCCCGGATACAGGATTTCCTCTTTATCGTAATAACAACCGCCCAACACTAGCATCGAAAGTATGCCGTAGGTGAACAAGGATCTTATTGTAAGCATCTGTTTCATTTCTCTGCTGAGGGTTTATTAATTATTCTGGCTTCCATCTTCAATCCATTTCCTGATCTGTGTGATTTTGCAATCACTCATTTTAGCAGCGCCTCGCGGCATTGGCTGGTAACCGGTAGCGTGAGTAACAGTGCCCATGAACCTGCCGTCGAGTGCAATTGATTTTACGGTATTGTAATTGGTGAGGTCGAGGCCGGCACTTAAAAACGAAGGGTTATGGCATCCTTTACAGTTATTGTTGATCAGTGGTGCAACTGCAGCAGCGTAGGTAAAGCTGAGTGTATCACAATCATTGCAGGCATTGTTTTTGGCCCCTTGCATGATCCACCGATAAATAAGGTCTTTTTCTGCAGCAGTGAGCGGACTGGAGGGAGGCCTTGGCATTATTTTATCTGGATTGGTTTCATTGAGCACTTCATACAGGTCACTGTTATTTGGGTTGCCGGGTGTTACTTCTCCTGAGTTCATGATCGTTTGATAAGAAGTAAGCTGAATACCGTCCTGCTGTGAAATGGCATCATGGCAATCACTTTTGGCGCAACTGGAAATAATGAGCGGTAATACCTTGTTTTGAAAATAAACGGTATCCGGGCTACAGGTTTGATCGCCACCGGTTGGCGGATCGGTTGGGTTAACCCCGGGGGGCAATCCCGATTCGTGTTTACATGCCCCCGACCATACCAATAACAACGCTGCACAAAAGAGCAGTAATACAGATTGTTTCATGACGAGTTTTACTTGGATTGAATAATATAACAACGGGTTAAATATACATCCCCGGAAATGCCAAGATCTGCATCGCCCTGGCCAATTCCGCTGGTAATGCCTTTTATTTTGATCGTTCCGGAAGAAGGGATACTGGCCGCTTTTTCCTCCAGCGTACAGTTTACATATGCGCCTTCGGTATTTGATTTCAACATGATAATTTGCTGCTGTTGCAGGTTTTCCGACACTTCAGAAATCTCTCCGGTAACCTCAACAATCCGGTCGGTATATTTTTGCTTTGCCCCGGTAGAATCGGTGAGGTAGGATTGGTATAAATGAACTGCTGTTACAGCAATGCCACTGGCCGATTTCACATCTCTTGGGCCTTTGTTGTAAAGGTAGTACCCCACGGCAGCTCCTGCCAGTGCCAGGATAATAATGGATAAGAAAATGATTTTTTTTGTTTTGCTTGCCATATCATAAAAGTAGCTTTCCAACAGGGCCTGGCCCTAAAGGAATCCGCCGAACGGGCATAAATGGTTGCTGAACCGGCATTCTATCAGGCTTGCTGGATATAGTTCTCTACCGGGATACGGTTGCTGATGCTACGGGCAAGGGTCATTTCATCGGCATATTCGAGTTCGCCGCCGAAAGCGATACCACGGGCAATGGTAGTGATTTTCAACGCTTTATCTTTCAATTTCCGGCCAATATAATAAATGGTTGTGTCGCCTTGTATGTTGGGGTTAAGGGCAAAGATGATTTCCTGTATGTTTTCGTCTGATACCCGCTGAATCAGGGATTCTATAAATAGCTGATCGGGGCCGATACCATCGAGCGGCGAAATCACTCCTCCCAGCACATGATATATTCCATTAAACTGTTGGGTGCTTTCAATGGCAATTACATCACGGATGCTTTCTACCACACAAACCAGGTCCTGGCGGCGAAGCGTATTGCTGCAGATATTACATAATTCTTTGTCGGAAATATTATGGCAGCGGCGGCAGGATTTAATTTGCCGCCTCATAGAATCAATCCGCTCACTGAACCTGGAAACGTCTTCCTGTTCCTGTTTTACCAGGTGCAATACCAGGCGAAGGGCCGTTTTCTTACCAATGCCGGGAAGTTTGGCAAATTCATTCACGGCATTTTCCAATAAAGCAGATGAAAAAATCATGGCGTAAAATTAATTAAAAGCCAACAGTTCATTGCAGGAAAGATATGGCTCATGCCAAATGTGTAATGGAATGGAGGCTGGCCAAATTATAAGTTGATGTCACGCTCATTGTCCCAATCGGCCCGTATCGACAATTTCTGCGGTAGTGTGACCGCTTTTTCGGGCTGACGTTTATCGGGATAATGGCCTGGGTCCCACTGGCCGTTGTTGTTGTTGTCGTACAAAATCCTCAGTTCGTACTCGCCGGGTGGAAACATTTTATTGGTCCACTCATTTCCTGTAACCGGGAAACTGTATTTAACGGCATTGGCTTCTACAAATTGTAAAACGGGATGTTGCGCAAGGTTGAGGTTGCTGAAACGAAGTACCACCCGGCCATATTCGTTGGTGCCTTTGGTAAGGAAACGGATCGTATCCGATTTAGGAAGGCTGTTGCCGCTGGAGTCTTTGAAAGCATCTTTTCCAACGATCATAATCAACGGGGTTTCGGGCGCCCATTTGTGGTAGACAGACAATTTTTTTCGGGTACTGTCGAACGTTAGGTTGAGGTTGGCAATGTTATTATAGCTGGTATCCTGCAAGGTAAGTGCAGTACTGTCGAAATTTGCAATGGCATTGTTGAAACTGAGCTCAAATGGTTGAAGCAGGTCTTGCTTAATACCAGACAGGTTGA
This sequence comes from Bacteroidota bacterium, assembly GCA_052035835.1. GTDB lineage: Bacteria > Bacteroidota > Bacteroidia > Chitinophagales > Chitinophagaceae > Ferruginibacter. The sequence goes on from JBPOHG010000313.1 coordinate 16,206, forward strand.
TATTATAACGCAGTTTTTTTTCGGCTTCCTTTTTGGGTGTTGAAGCAGGGGTTTTATTAACTGTAGCTTTTTCTTCGGCATAGGCATACAGGGCCAGCGGCTCAATTTGTACACCTGTAACCACTTCCTGGTTGAGAAAAGCAAAGGTTTCTGTTTTTGAATTATAGAATTTGCCCCCATCGCCATCCTTGAGGGCGTATAAACGAAAATTAGCAGCAGGGAGGTGTTTAAACTGAAATGCGCCATCGCCATCTACCCTTGCCATATAATCGGGGCGCCGGCTGGTTATAGCAGTATCGGGGGCATCGCGGTATAATAGAACCATCAGCGTACTATCGGTTTTTCCGGTTTCGGCCATTACAACTTTCCCCGATAAACTCAGTGAATCAATCACAGGGCCGGTTGAAAAAGTGTACACGAAATTCTTATATACATTGCCTTCATTCACGTCTTTTACTGCATTTCCAAAGTCGATTGAATAGGTGGTGTTTGGGCGCAGGGTATCCCTGAACTTTACCGTGAGTGTTTTGAGGTTGCTATTTACAGAAGGGTTGGTTTTAGGTAATGGTGAAAAGAGCAGGTTGGTTTGTACATCCTGGATCTCGATGTATTCATTGAATGTAAATGTGATCTTGTTGCCGGTAAAATTCACCAGGTTGTTTTCGGGAACCGACTTCACCAATACCGGCGCCAGTGAATCCCGCGGGCCGCCGGTAGGCATTCCAATCTGTGCACAACTGCTGTAAAACAGAACAGGCACTGCGGCTCCCAACAGGAAATAAATGATATAAAATAGTTTTTCTTTCATTATTCTGAATACAAATGCGCTGCGAAATTAAGGCATCATCGGTAAGCCAAACGTTAAATTACAAACAGGTTAAGCGTCTTCCTCTTCTTCGAGCGTATGCAATGCAACGGCCATGTTATTTGTTTTCACAAATTCGCACCAATGGCAATCGGGTTTGCCGCATCCGGTATAAAATTCCCGTTGCTGTATTTTTTCCCAGGTTTGTTTGATCTGTTCTGTTACAGTGGCAATATCCGAAGGGCTGATTACAATTTTTTCTTTCCTGTATTGTTTTTTCTTATCGGGCTCAATGAAATCAAATTCGGTGCTTACGGCTTTCCAGTCACGGGAAGGGTAATGGTCTACCAGGATTTTATAAAATACAGCCTGCCGCCAGTAATCGCCACCGTTAGGTTCCTTTTCTGATGGGCCTTTGAGTTTGGCTAAGGCTTTTTCGGGGTCGCCGGTTTTATAGTCTACTACATTCACCGATTTTCCTTCAAACTCCAGTTTATCAAGCTTTCCTTTTAACGGAATGCCCTGTACAACCACATTCCTGATATTGTGTTCAATGGCAACAATACGGTTGAACGTTTGAATGTAATTGTTGTAATAGTTGGCGAGTATTTCTTGTCCGTATTCGATGCGCCTTGCATATTGTTCTTTCGTAAAACTTTCGCGGTGCCGTTTCATATACCAATCGAAATACCCAATAAATTCTTCCTTGGATGGGAACTGGTTATTGCCCGAATCCTGCATATTCCTGAACAACTTTTCCAATGCATGGTGAACAGCCGACCCAAACTCGGTTGCTTCATTTTTTGGGGAAGGGATGCGGATCAGGTTTTTGAAGTAAAATTCCAATGGGCATTTCAGGTAATTATTGAGTGCCGTTACATTCATGCTGAACTTATCCAGGATACGTTCTATATACTCATCTTCTATTTTTTCAATTTCAGGGGCTTCTGCTTCAGCGAATGACAGGGCAGAAAAGCTGCTTATGAGTGCTGCATCAAGTAGTACTTTTTCTACCGGCAAAGCATGTTTGTCGAGAATTTCGGCAAGGAACATGGAGGGCTCCAGTTCTTTTCCATCGTTTTTAAATTTGCTGTAGGATATGTATAAATGTTGTTCGGCCCGGGTGATGGCAACATAGAATAACCGTCTTAATTCTTCTTCATCGGATGATGCAGGCGTAGATGCAAACATGGTATCGGGCAACTTATAGCCACCGCCTGGTTTTCTTTTCTTTTCCCAGAAAGCAGCGTTGCATCCTGCCAGGAATACATATTCAAACTCCAGCCCTTTAGACCCGTGTGCAGTAAGCAGGTTTACCCCTTTGTCGCTTCCGCTCACTTGTACCAGTGGAAGCCGGATCCCTTCTTTTTCCATCAGTTCGATCAGGTTTACCAATTCCTGTAAACTGAGATATGGATTCCGGTGGGTTTCTTCTTTGATAAAATCGAACAATGCGGTAAGTACCTGCAACTGCCAGTGTTTATCGGGCTGTTGCATGATGTGCGTTAATATACCGGCTTGTTGAATGATATTTTCAAAGAGGTGCTGAAGCGTTGTATTGGGAACGGCCGCTATCAATGCCTCCATTGCGTTGCCGGCTTTTATAAGGCCATGATGTAGCGGCTGACTGAATAAATCTTTCGGAGGCGCTGAAATCTTTTGTGCCAGCAATTGGCGGATAGATGCCAGGGGGTCATTGTACCTTTTCTCAGAAGCTTCGATGCTTAATCGGGCAATCAATACAGGGGGGATCCCAAACCAGTTGGCATGAAGCATTTCAAACAGCATTTCATCCCCACTGTTGGGTATATAATGTTCCGAAGCCAGGTATTTGAGTATGAGGATAATTTTTTGCGCCAGCGGGAGTTCAAGGATATTCAAATTGCGTTTACTGTATACCGGTATATTCAGTTGCTTGAAATAACGGGCCAGCTCTTCGCCGTATTTATTTTCTTTATAAATAACACCAATCTTCCCTTCGGGTACCCCTTCTGTTTGCAATTGTTGTATCCTGTGAACAATGCCAATCATTTCCTGCCTTTCTGTTTCGTATTCATTCAGTACAGGGGTATGTGTTAGGGATTTGATTTTTTCATTTGAGGAGAGCAATTCTTTACTGAGCCCATCAATTTGTTTTACGAGTCGTTCTTCATTTCTCCCGATCAGTGTTTTTGAAATGTCGAGAATAGGCTGTGTAGAACGATAGTTGCTGGTAAGCACTACTGTTAGCAGGTCGTCCTGGAATTTTCCTGCAAATTGCAGCATGTTCTCAATATTGGCTCCCTGGAAACGGTAGATGCTTTGGTCGTCGTCGCCAACCACAAATACATTTGGTTTATCCCAGTAGCTGATCAGCAATTCTACCAGCCTGTTTTGTGTGCCGCTGGTGTCCTGGTATTCATCTACCAGTATGTGCTGGAACCTTTCCTGGTACGATGCCAGCAGGTTTTTATTTTCCTCAAAGGCTTTGATCACCCAATTGATCATATCGTCGAAATCATACCGGTTGCGTTGCCTCATCAGTTGTTGAAAACGGTCGAATTCGTTTACGGCTGCCCGTAATTTTTCCATTCTTTCTTTTTCTTCCTCTATCTTTTCTGTTTTCAGGTCGCCGGCATTGAATTGTTTGTATTTTCTTTTGTAAACAAATTCTTCCCTGTTGGGAAGGTCGGCGAGATAAGCATCAATTCTCTCGATGATATAAGGAACAGTCCAGCCTTCCTTTTTCATGCTGCTGAACAATGATTGAAGGTTGTTTACTTCAAAGTAAACGTCGCCGCGGTATCTTTTGAGCGGGTGGTTTTTGGGGAACCCGTCGATCAATTCTTTGAACAGGGCTGTTTTCTCCAGGTCGGAAATAGGATCGAGGGATGTTTTTTCGAACAGGGAAAGATTTTCCTGGATGATGTCATTGCAAAATGCATGGAAAGTGTAGAGATGTACTTTGTAGGCATCCGGGCCAATAAACTGCAGCAGCCTTTTTCTCATGGCTACTACGCCTGCGTCGGTGTAAGTGAGGCACAGGATATTAGAAGGTGTTGCATCCGTATCCAGTAAAATTTTTCCAATCCTGCTGGCGAGTATTTGTGTTTTCCCGGTGCCGGGGCCGGCGATCACCATTACCGGGCCTTCAATAGCATTTACCGCACGTTGTTGTTGTTCATTGAGCTTTTCGTATTCTTTGATGAAAGTAGACTGTAATTTTTCGCGGTAACTCTGCATGCAATCAAAGTTAAGTGATTGCCCGATTTACAAATTCATTCTTCAGGGATACTTGTATTGGGATTGAAAATAACTGCCAGAAGGATTTACTTACAGTGAACCAACTATTCACTCAAGTGTTATTCCTTAAACCCTTAAACCCTTAAACCCTTAAACCCTTAAACCCTTAAACCATCAACCGCTTCCCATGAGCAAAGTTTACGACTTAAAATTTACCCAGGTGCTTCCGGTAAGCATTCAAACCGCCTGGGAATTTTTTAGCAATCCGGCCAATTTACAGGCGATCACGCCAAAGAATATGGGGTTCAGCATTATATCAAAGCATCATGGAGATAAGGTATATGCAGGGCAGATCATTGAGTATACGGTGAAGCCTGTTTTGGGAATACCCTTGTATTGGATGACAGAAATCACACAGGTTGTGCCTGAAAAATATTTCATTGATGAGCAGCGGTTTGGCCCGTACAGTTTATGGCACCATCAGCATCATTTCAAGGAAGTGGCCGGTGGAGTAGAAATGACCGATATCATTCATTACAAAATACCCGGTTGGATATTGGGTGATATCGCCAATGCTTTATTTGTGAAGCAACAACTGAAATCGATTTTTGATTACCGCTTTGAAGCGGTGGAGAAGCGATTCGGAAAGCCATAGGATTGTTATCAACTACGTGCGGAGGTGATTAAAAAACCAGCCAGTAAAAAAATGGTAAGATAATACTCCAACCCTTAAACCCTTAAACCCTTCAACCTTTCAACCGTTACCCTACCCCGGCATCCTCGTTATATATTTTTCAATTTGTTTGATCTGGTCTACAATCTGTGGAGTAGTGGGTTTGAAAGATTTGGCTTTCTTGAAATATTCCTTGGCTGCCCTGAATTCTCTTTTGTTCATCATAATAGAACAGAGTTGCAGGTATGCGGCAGCGTTATTCTCATTATCTGGTAAGCCGGCACGGATGGCCTGGCGTATATAAGCTTCTGCTTGTTTAAGGTCGCCTTTTTGCATACTCAGCATCCCCAGTTGTAATTTATTGGGGCCTTCTGCTTGTTTGGTAAGGGAACCTCCGCCGAGTTCGAGGCTTTTCTTCATCATTTTTTCTGCGTTGTCAAAATCCTGGTTAACCATGGCGAGGTTACCCTGGATGGTATAATATACAGACCGGATGGGCTTTATCAACAGTCCCGGAAATTGAATGGAGTCTACAATTTTTTTCGCCTCTTCCATATTTCCTTCTTCCATCGCCGTTTGAATCAGGCGCATGGGCCCGAATAGAAAATGGCCAACTATCAGGATGATCGCAATCAGGTAAAGAATAAATGCCGGCCAAAAACTGGTTTGCATATTTACGAAAATGGCCAGCCCCAGCATCGCAATACCAATCCATAGCCGATACTTAATAATTACATTCATCCATTTCATACTCAAAAATTGAGGCGCAAAGATAAGGAAGCTTTGTCATCATCGAAAGGCATGGTTAGGTAACAAGCTGGTTATGAACTGGCATGAGAAAATGGAAAAAAGGAATGTTGACTTTGAATTAAACATCAATTAATAAGTAGTTCAGATGTAATTCTATGGAAAATTCGCATCTGGTTAAAGAAGCATTATTAGCTGTAAGGATATTTCTAGCTTACCTGTACGCAATTAGCGTTTCAATTTATCTGTATGACAACCGTAAAGTATAAATAATTGATATTCAGTCTTTTGATATTTTTGATAATTTCCAGGAAGTACTTATTTCCGTTTCAGCAGCAAAAAATCCCTGTTCAGCTACCTTTTCTTGATAAAAACGGAGCAATGTTTAATCTTTAATGTCCTAACATCAAATTTCGTGAAACCAAAACGCTTTCGGGGCCAACTGCTTAAGACGCTCCTGATAATACATATAGTATTATTTACACATCATTTCATCGGTGTTGGACAAGAACTTTCATATGCACCATCATCCGTGCTAAAGAGTTTTGGTTCTGCAACCCCTTCCCGCAACGCATTTATTGAAAATACCGGACAGTATGGGAAAACCATTGCAGGTTTCGAATACATGGGCCCGGTACTATTTGGATATGAAGGTTTGGATATGCCTGTGCTTTTTACGGCCAAAGGAATGATACACTTGCATCGCAGGGTTAACCCCATCAGTAAAGAGCAGGAAGAAAAGTTTGAAAAAATGGGGTTGCCGGAAGAAGAGATTGAAAGAAAAAAAACAATTACCGATCGAACGATTGTGATGCAATGGGAAGACGCGAGTGTTGAAGCAGCCGTTATTCCCGGAGAAAAGAGAAGCGATTACCATACATACTGGATGCACAAAGAAAAGGCCTGGTCTTATAAAACTATCCTGTATAAAAACATTTACCCGGGAATAGATATTGAGTACAGCTTTCCCGCTGGCGCTGCAACAGGGTTTGAATACAGCATTATTCTGCATCCCGGGGCCGACCCGTCGCAGATAAAGATGAAATTTAGCGGAGATGTTCAAAAAGTGAAGCTGGAAGACGGGCAGTTAGCTGTTAAGTCTGCAGTAAATACCATAACAGAAACTGCGCCTGTTGGTTTTTATGCAAATGCAAATGGGGAACCAACGAAAGAAAAAGTGGCTGTAGGGTTCCTGCAGCATGGGGATCTTATTTCTTTCCAATTTAAAGATGGGTATGATTCGGGCAGAACAATTGTCATCGACCCATTTGTAACCAATACCAATATTCTATCGGGCCTCAATGCCGGGAAAGCCAAGGATGTTGATTTTGATTACCAGGGGAATATTTATGTAACAGGTGGTGGCGATGGAAATTCTTCCCACAGCCTTGCAAAATATGATGCGTCGGGGAATCTCTTATGGACGTTTAACGGCGTATTGAGTTTACCTGCCTGGAATTTCGGCCCATATTTCGGCGGATGGGTGGTAGATAAAAGCACTGGCTCAATTTATATGGGCCAGGGATTTGATTTCACAACAGGTTTTATTGTAGTGCGTTTAAGCACCACCGGTATATATGACAATTACATTACAACCGGTAACCCAAATTTTCGTGAAAACTGGAAGATGATCTGGAACTGTAATGCCGGTTCCCCCCAGATACTGGTAGCTGGGGGAGGAACAAATTCTGATATCAACCTGGGTATTTTTTCTCCGCCTGCAACCGTGATCTCTGCCAGTAACCTTACCGGTATCGTTGGAATAGCGTTTCAAGATATGGCCGATATGGTCATTGATCCGCTTACCAACAGCATGTATACTTTGTATGCATCAGGATCTATTCCGGCACTGAACAATTCTATTTATAAACACAATCAACCCTATACTGCAGCATCAAGGGTATGGAATATTGGTTCTGGATACCCCGTATTGCAGGAAGCCTATAACCGCCCCTATTTAGGCGTGGGGAGTTTGCAGGAAAATTCGGCGAATATACTTGCCGTAAACGCTTCTTATCTTTTTTATTGGGATGGAAAGCACCTCAAGGCAATTGATAAAAATACCGGAACAACTGTTGGTACTCCACTAACCGATCCTGTAACTACCCACCTGATGCAGGGTGGCATTGCGGCAGATGCCTGTGATAATATTTATGTTGGTAGTACCAACGGAACCATCAAAGTATACAAATTCACAGGGGCAGTTTTTGATGATGCTGCTGCCCAGGATATTGCCATCACCGGGTTTTCAACACAATCTGTTTACGACCTCGCTTTAGATGAACAACGCCACATGTTATATGCATGTGGGAATGGATTCGTTGCTTCATTTGATGTTTCTGCAAACTGCACATTTACTACTTACTCGGTAAATGTAACGCCCAACTGTGCCAATGGCACTATTACCACAAGTATCAATCCGGTTCCTCCAGTAGGCAGCACGGTACATTATATTTTATACGAGGGCACCACACAGATAGCGGCCAATAGCACCGGAAGTTTTACGGGGCTAAGTCCGTTGATTAATTACACGATTATTGCCACGATTAACCAGGCATGCAGCGGGTCGCAGGCTACAACTAATTTTATGATGCCGGGCCCATCATTGAGCATTTCCGTAACGAATACAACCTGTGGTGTTTCTGCCGGGCAAATCATTGCCAGCGGATCTGGTGGAACATCGCCTTATACTTACAGCCTCGACGGTACGAATTATTTCCCTTCCGGTACGTTTGGCAGTTTAGCCAGTGCTGTGTATGTGGTGTATGTTCAGGATGCGGTGGGGTGTAAAACGAGAGATACTGTTATTGTATCTAACAGTAATGGCCCGGTGGTTACGCTGAGCAAAGTAGATGCTACTTGTGGAAATAGTACGGGCTATATCACGGCCAATGTTATTGGCGGTACGGTGCCTTATCAATATAGTATCAATGGCACTGTTTATCAGAGCAACAATGTTTTTGTTGGACTTACCGCTGGCGTATATACGATTTATGTAAAAGATGCAACCGGATGTATCAATACTGCCATAGAAACCATCGTAAGCGGAGCAAACCCTTCACTCACAGCTATTCCGGGCGCTGCTACCTGCGGAAACAATAATGGTACGATCAATGCTTTTGGAAGCGGAGGTTTTGGATCGCTCCAATATAGTATCAATGGTAATACGTTCCAGGTGGCTAACCAATTTACAAACCTGGCCCCGGGTGCCTATACTGTTACCGTTAAAGATGCAAGCGGATGTATAAAAACCGCTGCAGTAACTATTGCCAATGTTGCTCCACCAACGGTAACTGCAACTGCTACCACTGCAACCTGCTCAAATGCAAACGGTACAATTTCTGCAACTGGCTCCGGGGGTGTAGCACCTTTACAATATAGCCTTGATGGAACAACGTTTGCATCCGCCAATGTATTCCTGGGTATGGTAGCAGGGACATATACGGTTACTGTAAAAGATGCGGCGGGTTGTATGCGTACGGTTCAGGTGACTGTAGGCAGCACCAATGGCCCCTCGGTTACAGCTACCAGCACATTGGCAACCTGTGGTGTTGCAAACGGTACTATAACGGCAACGGGTAGTGGAGGCGTGGCTCCTTATCAATACAGCCTCGACAATATTACATTCCAGGCTGGGGCTACATTTTCGGGTTTATTGCCGGGTAATTATATTATTTATACAAGGGACAACACTGGTTGCCGGGCCGGAACCTCCATAGTAGTTGGCAACCTTGCAAGCCCATCTGTTACGGCGGTGGCAACTGCTGCGTCCTGTAATATAAGCGACGGAACCATCACAGCTACCGGATCGGGTGGCAGAAATGGCAAAGCTCGCGGAAAACCAACTCTTGTATGATGCATCGGTAGAGATGATGAAGCGAAAACTTGGGATAATGAAATACGGAATTAATGAAG